>JBBSOM010000698.1:0-2539 GCA_038259715.1 Longimicrobiales bacterium | reverse complement strand
CACGAGAGCGGCCACTTCGTGCACCACAATCCCGCGATGTGGACGGGCGAGGCGATCTTCGGCGTCCTCGGCCTGGTGACGCGCGACTTTGCGCCGCTGGCGCAGCGGCTCGAACACGCCCAGGCGCGGCTCGAGGCGATCCCCGCGTTCCTGGCGCAGGCGCGCGCCACGATGGTGGCGGCGCCGCTCGACTGGAAGTCGCGGGCTACGCAGGAATGCCGCGCGGCGCATCCCCCCACGAACAAGCCCCGACCGAGGAGGTCCTCGGCCGGGGCTGTTCTACCGCCCGGAGGCGGCAGCTTCGGAGCGTCGGTTACCGCAGCAGGCGGATCTCCACCCGACGGTTCTGGCTCTGGCCCTCGGCGCTGCTGTTGTCCGCGACCGGCTGGGCCTCGCCCATGCCGCGTACGTCGAAGCGCGACGCATTGAGGCCCGGGAAGTTCTTGACGAGATAGGTCCGGACCGCTTCCGCTCGCCGCTGGCTGAGCTTCTGATTGTATGCATCCGAACCGACGGAGTCCGTGAAGCCTACAAGCTCCATCCGGTCACCCGAACGGGCCGTCAGAACCCTGCCCACCTCCTGGAGCGAGGTTGCCGCCCCCGGGCGCAACTCCGCCGAGTCGAAGGCGAAGTTGACGTCGCCGAAGGTGTAGGTTCCTTCCTGTTCGAGCGCCTTCTGCACCTCACTCACCGGGCAGCCCACCGCGTCGACCTTCGAGCCGGCTGCGGTGTCGGGGCATCGGTCGATCCCGTCGAAGACGCCGTCGCGGTCGCTGTCCGACGGACAACCCGTGGCGTCGACGGTGGCTCCGGCCGGCGTGTTCGGGCACCGGTCGATCCCGTCGAAGACACCGTCGCTGTCGCTGTCCGACGGACAACCGCTGGCGTCGACCGTGGCTCCAGCCGGCGTGTTCGGGCACCGGTCGATTCCGTCGAAGACGCCGTCGCCATCGCTGTCAGTCGGACAACCCGTGGCGTCGACGGTGGCTCCAGCCGGCGTATTCGGGCACTTGTCCAGACGGTCGACCACGCCATCACGGTCCGCGTCCAGTTCGCAGCCGCGGGCATCGACCGTGGCGCCTCGCGGTGTTCCCGGACAGGCGTCCGCGTCGTCCGTCACCCCATCCCCGTCGGCGTCGTGCTTTCCGCCGAGGAAGATGGAGACGCCGCCGCTGAAGCCCCATCCCCAGAACGTCTGCTTGCTCATGTTGATGCCGGACACGGCGCGCGCCAGAGACCCGAGCGCATCGGGAACCTGGTGCAGTGACACATCCCCCCGGAGCGCGATATGGTCGGTGAAGAAGTACCTGGCGCCCGCGTCGTAGCGGAACATGAGATCCCGTTCGGAATCGACATCGACCGGATGCCACACGGCCAATCCGCTACCGACCGAGCCGAAGATGTCGAACTTGTCGGCAAGGGGAAGGTTGTAACCAACCGACCCGCCCCACAGGTAGGTGTCCATGTCGTGGGTGCGCCCAAACGTTCCCGCGAGCTTCATGAGCGTGTACGCACCTTCGGCTTCGACGAAGAAATGTCGCCCGAAGTGATACGCGAGATAGCCGCCGAACAGGGGGTTGCCGGCTGGATCGGCGAAGAACGCGTCCGGTCCGATTTCCGGCGAGTCATTGAACCCCCCCATGAACGGCGAAATCTCCAGCCCCGTCCTCGCGGGCTTCGCGTCCTGCGCCATGGCGCCGCCCGGTACAGCGAGCAGAAAGGCGACGAGGATCATTCGCCAACGAGAGTCGAGGGTCATGGACTACCTCCACGGAATCGAGTGAAAACGTCAGACAACCTGCCTACCAAGCATTCCCTTGAGGCTAACAGCCGCGAAGACAGGGGGTCAACGGGCATCTCATGTCAGTCGAGCGTGCCCGTGAAGTTTGACGCGGGCGCGGCGGCAACGGTAAGGTCGCGCATGAAGCCATCGATTCGCCGTGTCCGCCGTGGCGTTCTCACGCTCGTCTCGGTGTCGCCGGTCGTGCTCGGTGCCTGCGGCAGGACCTCCGACCCGACCGCCACACTCTTCCGCGTTCCGGCCTTGCCGGATACGGTGGACGGCGTGGTCTGGGAGGCGGGCAACTGGGCGCCCTGGTTGGAGGCCGGCGCCAAGGGCACGTCCTGGGGGAACCACCGCGCGGTGGTCGAGGTGCCCCCGGCTGCCGTGGAGGGCCACGCGGCCGAAGCCGTCCTCGTCACCATCCCGTGGCGCAGGCACGACATCCATCCCGGAGCCAAGTCGGTGGTGGTCCTCGACGCATCGACCGGCAAGCCCGTCCGCAACTCGGTCGCGTTCCGCGTCGACGATGCGTCGGGGGACATCGTGTTCCAGCCGAATGCGGGGAGCGCCACCTACCATGTCTATTACATGCCGTGGGCGTCGAGCGGTGGCTACTACCCCACGGTGACGTATCCGGGAGACCTGGCCCCGGTCGCCGATCCGCAATGGGTGCGCCGCGTCACCGCCGCGGCGGCCACACTGCCTCGCGCGACGACGACGCGCATCCAGTCGGTCGACGGCTTCCACTCGTTCTTT
>JBBSOM010000697.1:0-2540 GCA_038259715.1 Longimicrobiales bacterium | reverse complement strand
CGCTCCTGCCGGCGTCTTTTCTGCTCCCGACGCCGGTCCGGGCCCAGACGGTCGATCCGGCCCTGACCCAGGGCATGGTTTGGCGTTCGATCGGACCGTATCGGGGCGGCCGCACGAAGGCGGTGGTCGGCGTCCCGGGCCAACCGGGCCTCTTCTATGTGGGCTTCGTCAACGGCGGCGTGTGGAAGAGCACGGACTACGGGCGCGTCTGGACACCGATTTTCGACGATCAACCGACGGGCTCGATCGGCGCGCTCGCGGTCGCTCCTTCCGACCCGCGCGTGATCTATGCGGGCTCGGGCGAGGGGATGCAGCGCCCCGACCTGACCACGGGTGATGGGATCTATCGCTCCGGTGACGGCGGGAAGACGTGGGAGCACCTCGGGCTGCGCGACGGCCAGCAGATCCCGCAGATCGAAGTGGATCCCCGTGATCCGAACCGGATCTTCGTCGCCGTCCTCGGACACCCCTATGGCCCCAACGAGGAGCGGGGCGTCTTCCGCTCGACCGACGGCGGACGCACCTACGAGAACGTCCTGTACAAGGGACCGACGGTGGGGGCAGCCGACGTGACGCTCGATCCGAAGAACCCGGACATCGTCTACGCGGACCTGTGGGAGTCGCAGGAGGGCCCGTGGGAGAACGGGAAATTCACGGGTCCCGCGAGTGGCCTTTTCAAGTCCACGGACGGCGGCACCACGTGGCGCCGGATCGGCACGGGGCTCCCCACCGGGGAGCAGGGCCTTGGACGGGTCGGCATTGGGATCGCACCGAGTGAGCCGTCGCGCATCTTTGCCGTCGTGGCCTCGCCGCAGGAACTCGGGGGACTGTACCGGAGCGACGACGCGGGCGAGACGTTCGCGCGCATCGAGCTGGATCCGCGGCTCTGGGGCCGCGAGGGCGACTTCCACGAGGTGAAGGTCGACCCGACGGACCCGGACGTGGTCTACGTGGCCAACGTCGTCACCTGGAAGTCCACGGATGGAGGCAAGACGTTCGAGGCATTCCGGGGTGCGCCCGGAGGGGATGACTATCAACGCATCTGGATCGACCCGACGAATCCGAACGTGATCGCATTGGCGGCCGACCAGGGTGTGGTCATCACCGTGAACGGTGGCGAGACGTTCGGGTCCTGGTACAACCAGCCGACCGCCCAGTTCTACCATGTGAACACGGACAACGCATTTCCGTATCGGGTGTGCGGCGGGCAGCAGGAGAGCGGTTCCGCGTGCGTCCAGAGTCGGGGCGACGACGGCCAGATCACCTTCCGCGAGTGGCACCCGGTCGGGGTCGAGGAATACGGGTTTGCGGTGCCCGATCCCCTCGACCCGGACCTCGTGTACGGGGGCAAGGTCACGCGGTACGACCGGCGCACGGGCGACGTGCAGAACGTGGGCCCGCGACCGCTTCGTGACGACGACTACTTCACGGTGCGTACCCAGCCCGTGCTGTTCAGCCCGACCGACCCCCACACGATGTATTACGCCGCGAACATGCTGTGGAAGACGAGCGATGGGGCGAAAACGTGGGAGCAGATCTCCCCGGACCTGACGCGGACCGACTCGCTGATGCCGGGGGTCCTCGATCCGTGGAAGGACCAGCCGGCGGCGCGGGCGCACCATCGCGGCGTGATCTACACCATCGCGCCGTCGTACGTGAAGGGGGACTGGATCTGGGTCGGTTCCGACGACGGGCTCATCCAGGTCACGCGGGACGGTGGCCAGACCTGGAAGGATGTGACGCCGGCCGAGATCCGCGACAAGGCGTGGAGCAAGATCTCGATCATGGACGCGTCGCACACGGACACGTTGACCGCGTACGCCGCCGTGAACACGATCCGCATCGACGACATGCGCCCGCACCTGTTCGTGACCCACGATGGTGGGGAGAGTTGGACCGAGATCGTGAACGGAATCCCGGACGGCACCGTGACGAACGCGATCCGGGAAGATCCTGTTCGTCCGGGTCTCCTTTACGCGGGCACCGAACAGGAGGTGTTCTTCAGCCTCGATGACGGCGCACATTGGCAGTCTCTGCGCCGGAACATGCCCGCCACGTCGATCCGGGATCTGGTCATCAAGGACAACGATCTGGTGGTGGGCACGCACGGGAGGGGCTTCTGGATCCTGGACGACATCGTGCCGCTCAGGCAGATCGATCAGACCACCGCGATGTTGCCGGCCGGGCTGTTCAAGGCCGCTTCCGCGTGGCGCTTCCGGTGGAACCGGTGGACGGATACGCCGCTTCCGCCCGACGAGCCGGCTGGGCAGAATCCGCCGGACGGCGCCATCCTCTACTACTGGCTCGGGAAGGAGTCCACGACGCCCGTGACGCTCGAGATCCTGGACGGCGCGGGACGCCTGGTGCGGCGCTTTGCCAGCGACGACGTGCCGGAGCCGATGCTCGAAGGTCAGCAGGTGCCGCCGCGCTGGGTGCGTCCGCCGCAAACGCTTTCCGCTGAGCGGGGCATGCACCGCTTCGTGTGGGATCTCCACTACGAGCGGCCCAAGGGCGTCCGCCTGGGGTACCCGATCTCGGCG
>JBBSOM010000696.1:0-2543 GCA_038259715.1 Longimicrobiales bacterium | reverse complement strand
TCTCCTTCGGTCCAGTAGAAGGTGAAGGTGACGGGCGCCCTCTGGTCGTGCGGTACGTCGAGGTCCACGTAGTGCACGGCGACCGGCTTCACGGCCGTGGACTCCGTGTCCTCGGAGGTCGCCCACCCGTCTCGCGTCCAACGCAGACGAAACGGGGCAGCAGCCTGGATGCGGATCATCGTACCGGCCTGCACGCGAACGGGCTGACGGTTGAACTTCCACACCTCCGGCGGCCGCGCCCCCGAGCCGCTGGGGTAGCGGTCTGCCACAGCCGGAATCCTGTCGAAGACCGCGCCGTCCACCGCCGAACGCAACAGACGGATATACTCCGCGTGGGCCCACATGAGCGGCATGGCGGAGCCCGTGGGTCGGCCGAACCGTAGACCCGCGTTCGGTCTGGGCTCCTCCTCGTCCCAGACCTGCTCCGGGAGGAGGCCCGCCCCGCTGGCGAACGCCTCCATCGCCCGCAGGTAGGGCGCGGGGTCCCGTCCGGCGGCCAACTCGTAGTGTCCTCGCTCGCCGGTGAGAAGCGGCCAGGCCCTGCCACGTCCCGCGCCCACGAACGGCTCCCCGTTCGGCCCCTGTCCGTAGCCGTCGTGGTTGTAGCGCCGCCAAACGGGACCTTCGGGGGTGTCCACCTTCAGGACGGCGTCCACCACCTTCAGGGAAGCCTCGATAAGGGGGTCGCCACCGTCCCGGATCCCGTAGCGCACCAGCTCCAGGAAGCCGGCGTCAACCACGTTCCGGGCGGGAAAGACGGAGTCCTCCCCCGGGAAGCGATTGGCGATACGGATCGTGCCCTGGTCCGGGTCCTCGTCCGGATGCGGGTTCGACATGTCCACGGGATTGATGCGGATGAAGTGACGGGAAACGTCGGCGAGCAACTCGCCGCGGTTGGTCACCGTCCACGCCTCGACGTGGGCCTCGAGGAAGTCGGCGTAGTCCTGCATGTAGTCGGCGGTGGCCTCGTCGCCACGGCTCCGCGCCATGACCGCCGCACAGATGAGTGCGGCGATGTTGCTGGCGAGGGTGGAAGGTGAATAGCCGCTCGCCTCCTCCCATCGGTCCTGAGGCGTGGCGGGCCCGTTCCGGATCAGATACGCGGCTGCCGCGAGCACGGTCGGATACGGATCGAAGTCCTGGAGCGCGCCGATCTCCTGGAGGCGCCAGGCCAGCAGGATCGGGAAGGCCACCTCGTCGAGCTGGACGCCCGACCAGTAGTGCTCGCCGTTGACCCAGAAATTCTGATAGAAGCCGCCGTCCGGATTCTGGGTGGCGGCAAGATAGATGAGCGCCCGGAGCGGCGTATGCGGGTTCCCGGAGGCGAGCAACCCCATGGCGCTGCTCACCATGTCCCGGGTCCACACGAGGTGGTAGCCGCCCAGATCGTCGTCCCCCTTCGCCTCGCCCCAGGGAATGCTGAGCGACGCGATCATCGCACCGGGATAGGTCTTGTCCTCGTGAGCGAGCAAGAGGCTGTGGCTCCTGCGGTAGAGCCTTCCCTCATCCCCCGAAGCGGCGTCGAGGGGGAGGAGTTGGTCGCACGCGCGGGACCACTGATCCTTGAACCGATCCTTGTGGGAGGAGAATGGCAGGCCCAGGGACTGGAAGAGCGTGGTGGTCGCGTGATGGAACGCCTCACCGAACGCCAGACCGAGGGTGCATATGCCGTCGGAACCGAGGTCGAGTTCCCCGGTCAGCGCGACGTTGCCGTCGTCCGCCCGATCGAAGTTCCAGTCCATGGTCAGGTTGTCGGACAGGTCCGTCCAACCGTCCGAGCGGCCCACGAAGCCACACGACCCCTGCACGAAGGGGACGGTCGCGCCCAGGGCGAGCGAGGTTTCGTCCTTGAACGCGGTGAGCAGGGTGCGACCGGCCACCGTAGAGACCCGGGCGTGGTTGCCGGCTCCGCCCACGTCGAGGTGCGGGGCGAGGAGGACGAAAAGCCGCAGGGTCTTGGCGACGTCCGGTGAGGCGTCCAGCCGGATCCGCATAAGAAGACACGATGCGTGCGGATCGGTGATGATCTCCTTCACGATCCGGTAGCGGTCCTCGGGGTCCGAGTTCGTGATCCGCACGGCGAGGGCATTCCCGCCTTCATATTCGGTCCGGCTCTCGAGATGCCGGCGCTCGTCATGGAAGAACGTCTCTCCGTCCGTCACCAACAGCACGAGATCGCGGACCTGCGGCCGGTCGATCGTCGGGTAGTAGACCTCGTTCAGGACCCCCGCGGAGGTCGTGAACCAGACCCTGCTGGCGGAGGTGTACGCCGTGCCCACGGCGTCCTTGGCGCTCCGGGTCCACCTCGGCTCGATGCCCGGCCAGCCGAACGCTTCGCCGCTCATGACCTGGCGGCGACCACAGCCGCCCCGAGCAGGCCCACACCGTCGTTGATGACCACTCGGACCGGATACTCCTGCATGAGTCCCGCCAGGCGACCCTTCGCGCGAAACGCCTCCATGAACGGGCCGTCCCGGAGCCGCTCGATGACCTTCGGGGCGATGCCACCGGCGAGGTAGACGCCACCGGTCGCTCCCAGCGTG
>JBBSOM010000695.1:0-2545 GCA_038259715.1 Longimicrobiales bacterium | reverse complement strand
GGACAATCTCGCGGAACTGGCGAACAGCCTGTCGGAATATCCCGACACCAAGATCCTGGTGGTCGGCCACACCGACTCGACCGGGTCCGACAGCTACAACCAGAGTCTGTCCGAGCGGCGTGCGAAGTCCGCGCGCACGTTCCTGCTCCAGCAGAGCGTGGACGGCGGCCGCGTCGAGGCCAAGGGTCGCGGCGAGTCCGAGCCCGTGGCCTCGAACGACACGACGGACGGACAGCAGCAGAACCGCCGCGTCGAGGTGGCGATCTTCGCCAGCAAGGATCTGCAGGAGAAGATGCTCAAGCAGTACGGCAAGGGCGCGGGCAGCTGAGTCGGCGTTGTTCCCGGACAACGAGGGGCCGCCGGAGCGATCCGCCGGCCCCTCTCGGGTTCAACCCACGTCGGGCTTCAGCACCGCGTCGATGCGCTCGAGGACGTCGAGCAGGTGGGCGCGCGTCATCGGATGGTTCACGCGGCGTGACGCACGTTGGACCTCGGCGCGCAACGCGACGAGCTGGGCGCGGAGCAGGGGGCGCAGGTCCGAGCGGCCCACGGCGGGCGCGGGGCCCTGGAAGCGGTTCGAGTCCGGCTCCGTCGTCATGAGGTTCTCGACCCGCTCGATCCACGCCCTCTGGAGCGCTCTGCGGTAGCCGTCGATCGCCGACACGGAGGCGAGGTCGCCCCACACCGCGGCGCGCACGTCGTCGAGGAATTCGGGGAGGGGATACGCCGTCTCCGGCTGAAACATCTCCATCTCGGATAGACGGGCCATGCGGCGCGCATCGAGGAGTTGGGTGAGCACCCTGGCCTGCCGGTCTCCGATGGCCTGGACTCCGCCGTCGTTCACCCCGATACGCCGCAGGATGTCCCGGTCGGCGAGCCACACGGGTGCCTCGAACACCTCACGCCCCAGCCACGCCATCGCCGCCTTCTGGCGGTCCCTGGGGACGCCGCGGTAGACCGGGCCCGGCTGGTCGGCGGTCTTCAAGTCGACGTATTCACCGCCGACGACCGCGAGGACGTGCCCCACGTAGCGCTGCCACTGCCCCAGCGCCTCTCCGTACAACTCGTCCAGGTCCGAGTAGTCCTCGCCGGGCTTCGTGGTCCACTCGACCAGTCGGGGCACGATCCGGCGCAGGTTCTCCATGCCGTACGAGTCGGCCTTCACGGGGTCGTCGCCCATGTCCTCGGTCTGGGCGCGCGGGTCCATGCTGCCCCGGGCGTCCTGCGGCAGGTAGCGGTACATGGGGTCGTCGGCGTGCGCGAGCACCCACCGGTCGAGCGTGGCGCGCTCGTCGTCCGGTGTCTTCGCGTCCGGGATGATCCGGTAGCCCCAGTCGATCACGTAGTGGTCGTACACACCGATGTGGCGCAGGAAATCCGATGGCTGGAGTCCGTCCCCCGGCTGCGCGATGTAGTTCTGGCGCGCGTAGTCCATGATGGTCGGAGCCACACCCATGCGCCGCGAGAACGACGCGGACCGCAGCGAGTCCACCGGATACGACGAACTGGCGATCATGTTGTGCGGGAGCCCGAGCGCGTGTCCGATCTCGTGCGTGATCACCTGCTCCATCGACTCGTCCATCAGTTCGGCGTCTATGGGCAACGAGCGCGCCGCCGGGTTGGCGGCCCCGGTCTGCACCATCATCCAGTTCCGGTATGACCGCATGTGGTTGTGATACCACACGATGTCGCTCTCGATGATCTCGCCGGTGCGCGGATCCGACGTGCTCGGGCCCTGCGCGTTGCGCGTCAGGCTCGCAGCCCAGCGCACGACGGAGTAGCGCACGTCCTCCGGGTCCCACTCCGGGTCCTCCTCGGGCGTCGGCGGGTCCTTGGCGAGGATTGCGTTCTTGAAGCCCGCGGTCTCGAACGCCGCCTGCCAATTTTCCACACCCCGCTTCACCGCGCCGCGGAAACGCGCGGGCGTCGCAGGATCGACGTAGTACACGATCGGCTTCTTCGGCTCCACGAGTTCGCCGCGCGCGTATGCTTCCGGGTCCTTGGGCTCGAGACGCCACCGCCGAATGAACGTCTGCGTCGCGGCCTTCTGCTCATCCAGACCGTAGTTGACCTGCGACACCGAGAAGAAGCCGACGCGCGGGTCCTCGTAGCGCGGCATCATGGGCTCGCGCGGGAGCAGGACGAGCGACTGGTTCATCTCCATGGAGATGGTCGAGGTTTCTGCGTCCGACGGCGGCTGGCCCGCGTCGTACGTCAGCGTGTGGCGCACTTCGACGTTGAGCGGGAAGCTGTGCGCCGACTCCACGAACGACCGTGCGGTGTCCAGGCGGCGCACCTGGTATTCCTTGCGCTGGGCCGAGCTCAGGCCTGAAATCGCCGGCGTGTCGCCCTTGTAGAAGTCCGTCACGTCGAGGACGAGCGATGCGCTGTCGGGGCCGAACGCCTGGATCGGGAACGCCGCCAGGATGGGCGCGAAGTTGTTGGCCACCACGGACTGGTGGATCGGCAGGGAGTCGTCGGCGACCGCCTGGGTGGAGTACCGGCGCAGCAGGACTTCGCTGCCCTGACGCTGCCAGCGGACCAT
>JBBSOM010000694.1:0-2553 GCA_038259715.1 Longimicrobiales bacterium | reverse complement strand
GCGACCGCGTTGGCGAACGCGACGCCGCCGCCCGCGCCTGGAAGGTTCGTCGTGCGCACCAGGCCGGGCGACAGGTCGAGCTGCCGGAGCACTTCGCCGACGGAGCGGCAGGTGAGGTCCCAGCCGCCGCCCGCGTTCGCGGGGGCGATGCACTCCCAGCCCCGGCTGCCCGTGTCAGGTAGGCAGGCCCAGAGGACGATGAGGCCCGCGAGCAACCCGGAGTAGAAGGGAGACGGCCAGGATCGAGGCGGCGCGCGCACAGGCGGCTTGGGTCGAGGGAATGGAGCGAAGCGTCCGCGGTAGGGTGGGGGACCGGCGTGATGGTCCACAAGAGGGAGTGGGCCAGGGTGCGAGCACCGGGGGAGAGCTCCGCGTGCGGGAGGGGGCGCAGAGACACTACACTCTGCGTTCCCCGAAGCGAGTGTCCAACGCGCCCAAAGCCCAGTGACCGCAGATATGCCGCGATGACCCCGAACGCCTCCGTCCCGACCCGCTGCGTCTGGGTGCGCGGCGCCGCCGACGACTACGTCCACTACCACGACCACGAGTGGGGCTTCCCGGCCGCGGACGACGATCGGCTCTTCGAGAAGATCTGCCTGGAGGGCTTCCAAGCCGGATTGTCCTGGCTGACGATCCTGCGCAAGCGCGAGAACTTCCGCAGGGCGTTCGCGGACTTCGACTACCGGAAGGTCGCCCACTTCGGTGAGCGCGAGGTCGAGAAGCTGATGCAGGACGCGGGTATCGTGCGCCATCGCGGCAAAATCGAGGCGACGGTCAACAACGCGAAGCGCGCGTGCGAGATGGCGGACGACTTCGGCTCTGTGGCCGCGTACGTGTGGCGCTTCGAGCCGGACGCGGAGTCGCGCCCCGCGAAGCTCACCGAAGCGGCGCTCGGCGCCATGTCCACGACGCCCGAATCCGTGGCGCTCTCGAAGGACCTCAAGAAACGGGGATGGCGCTTCGTCGGGCCGACCACCGTGTACGCGTTCATGCAGGCGATGGGCCTCGTGAACGACCATACGCACGACTGCGCGTTCCGCGAAAACGCCGTGGCTGCGCGGAAGGGCTTTCAGGTGCCGGGTTGAGGCCTTCCGTGCTCCGCGCTCAGTTCGACACCCCCCGCGTTGGCGTGAGCACCAGCGCCTGGATGAAGAACTCCATCATCCGGTCGGTGTTCAGCGCCGAGTGCCCGCGGTCGGGCCCCACCTGCACGTCGAAGCTCTTGCCTGCCTCCTGCAGCGCCTGGATGAGCTGCAGCGAGTTGGACGGATGGACGTTGTTGTCGGCGGTGCCGTAGTAGATCATCAACCGGCCCGTCAGGTCCTTGGCGTACGTCATCGCCGAGCCCGTGTCGTACCCGGATGCGTTCTCCTGCGGCAGCCACATGTAGCGCTCGGTGTAGATCGAGTCATAGTTGCGCCAGTCGGTGACCGGAGAGCCGGCGGACGCGGCCTGAAAGACGTCGGGGTGGCGGAGGATCGCCATCGCCGAGGTATAGCCTCCATAGGACGTTCCGAAGATGCCGACCCGGCTTCCGTCCACGTACGGACGCTCGGCCAGCGCGCGGACTCCGGCGGCCTGATCGTCGATCTCCACGGTCCCGAGCTTCTGGTAGATGGCGTCGAGAAAGCGCTTGCCGCGTCCGGCGGCGCTACGCGAGTCGAGCGACGCGACCAGGAAGCCGTACTCGGTGAGTGGGTTCGGCGGGACGAATCGCTCATACGCGCCGTTCGTGGCCGGCCCCGCATAGACGGTCACCAGGAGCGGGTACTTCTTCGACGGATCGAAGTTGGACGGCTTGAACAGCATGCCGTACAGGTCGGTGGTGCCGTCGGCGGCCTTGAACGTGAACAACTCGGCGCGCTCGAGCCCGAGCTTGTCGAATTTCGAGACGTCGCTCGAGGCCAGTTCGGCCACCGGCTTGCCCGCGGCGTCACGCAGCGTGGTGACGGGCGTGTGGTCGTGCGTCTGGGCGATGTCGACGAAGTACTTGCCGTCGGGGGCGACCGTGACGTCGTGGTTGAACGCGGGGTCGGTGACGCGCCGGTCGTTCTTGCCGTCGAGGCCGATGCGGTGGAGCTGGAGCTTCATCGGATTGTCGCCGTCTCGAGCGGTGTACCAGACCGTGCCTGACTTCTCGTCCACCTGCTCGATGCTTCCGACCTCGAAGTCGTATTGCGTGAGCGTGCGCAGCAACTTCCCGCTCATGTCGTAGAGGTAGAGATTGGCGAAGCCGGTGCGCTCGCTGATCCAGAGGAAGCGCTTGCCGTCCCCGAGGTACTGGATCGGGGGATGGTTGGCGACCCATGACGCCGGCCAATCTTCGCGCACGACCACCCGGCACGCCCCGGACGTCGGGGCGCAGGCGGTGAACTCGAGC
Organism: Longimicrobiales bacterium; assembly: GCA_038259715.1. Taxonomy (GTDB): domain Bacteria; phylum Gemmatimonadota; class Gemmatimonadetes; order Longimicrobiales; family Gaopeijiaceae; genus SZUA-318. The sequence goes on along the minus strand of JBBSOM010000694.1, from coordinate 173 downwards.
GCGTTCTGGCGGCGGTTCGTACGGTTGAACGTGATCTCGCTGCCGTCGGGCGACCAAGCGACCTGATACGCATAGTAGCCCATCACGTCGTTGGCCAACGGCTTGCCGTCGCGCACGTCGATGCGCGCCGAGCGCCCGCTCGCCACGTCGTAGACGAAGAGGTCGACGACGGG
>JBBSOM010000693.1:0-2554 GCA_038259715.1 Longimicrobiales bacterium | reverse complement strand
CGCCATGGCCGGCCTTCCGATGGTAGGCGCTGCCCAGCAGAGCGACAACGAGTACCTCGGGACCTGGCAAGGCAGCCTCGACACGGGACACGGAACGCTTCGCCTGGTACTCCACGTCGAGCGCAGCCCCGCCGGCGCACTCGAAGGGACGATGGACTCCCCGGACCAAGGGGCGAGAGGAATCCCCGCGACTTCGGTGAGCATCGCGGACGGAGCGTTGACGTTTTCCATCGAACGCATCGCGATGACGTACGTGGCGAAGCTTTCCACGGACGGACGCACGCTGAGTGGGACCTTCCGGCAAGGTCAGGCGGAGCTGCCACTCGAGCTCGCGCAAGTCACCGCTGAGGAGTCGGCCGCCGCCACGCCCGACCGACCGCAGAACCCGAAGCCGCCCTTCCCGTATCGGTCGGAAGAGGTCGAGATCCACAGCGCTCCGGACGTGACGCTCGCGGGAACGCGGACCTTGCCGCCCGGAGAAGGCCCCTTCCCCGCTGCCGTACTGGTCACGGGATCGGGGCCGCAGGACCGCGACGAATCGCTGATGGGGCACAAGCCCTTCCTGGTCCTCGCCGACCATCTGACCCGACACGGCATCGCCGTGTTGCGCTACGACGACCGCGGCGTGGCGAAGTCCACCGGGACCTTCGCGGCCGCGACGTCCGAGGATTTCGTTACGGACGCACTGGCGGCGGTCACATTCCTGCATGCGAGGTCCGACATCGACGCGGTAGGAATCGTGGGCCACTCCGAAGGCGGCCTCGTCGGCCCGATGGCCGCCGTGCGTTCCGACCAGGTGGACTACGTGGTCATGCAGGCCGGCCCGGGCCTGCCGGGTGCGGAGATCATCCAGATGCAGGGCGCCCTGATCGCGCGCGCGGCGGGTACACCCGAAGAAGAGATCGCGTTCAACCAGAAGGTCCAGCAACGCATCTTCAGCATCGTGGAGTCGACCCAGGACTCGGCCACGATCGCGCGGCGCGTCCAGGAGGAGTTGGAACGGACCATGGCTCCGCTCACCCCCGAGCAGCGGGCCCGACTCGGTCCGGTAGCCACCTCCGCCGGCATGGAAGCTCAGGTGAAGCAGGCCACATCACCCTGGTTCCGGTTCTTCCTCACCTACGACCCGAGGCCGACGCTGGAGAAGGTCAAGGTCCCCGTGCTCGCGCTGAACGGTGGCCACGATCTACAGGTGCCGCCCGAAGCCGACCTCCGGGAGGTGGCGGCTGCCCTGAAGCGGGGTGGCAACCCCGACGTGACCACGCGCCTGCTCCCCGGCCTGAACCACCTGTTCCAGAAGGCTCCGACCGGATCGCCGGCCGAGTACGCCCAGATTTCCGAGACAATGAACCCGGTTGCTCTGGAGGCGGTCAGTTCGTGGATCCTGCAGCGCTTCGGGGCGAAACACTGAACGCCCCGGCACCCCGGTGGAGACGCCGGAAGGGGAGCGCCAGGCTCCGACGGCCGCACAGCCAAGTCTGCTTGCGGGAAGCCATTCGCGACCGATAGTCTGGTGTCCTGCAACGGTGATTCGTTGAGCGGCGAGAGCGTCGATACGCCGCGCGCCGCCTCGGACACCAGGATCGCTTCCCCTTGAGAATCGATGGCGACAAAGCGCCCCCAGGACCTCGTTTTCACCCTCTACGGAGAGTACTGCCACGACTTGAACCACCCGGTGTGGGTCGGGGCGTTGATCTCCTTGCTCCAACCCTTCGGGCTCTCGGAGGCCGCCGTGCGCACGGTCCTCTCACGCATGGTCGCCAAAGGCTGGCTCCGCACCCGGCGGCGGGGCCGCAAAGCGTTCTACGACCTCACTGCGCACGGCCGGAAGATCCTCGATGACGGCTCCAAACGGATCTTCCACCCCAACTGGGACTACGAGTGGGACGGACGGTGGTATCTGCTGTCGTACTCGATCCCCGAAGACGTGCGTCACGTCCGGGACCGCCTGCGGATCCGACTGGCCTGGATGGGTTTCGGCTCGCTCGGAAACGGAATGTGGATTTCGCCGCACGACGTGGACGAGCGTGTGGCCGAGATGGTCGACGAGCTGGAGATCCAGGAGAACCTGGTGTGTTTTCGAGCGGAGCACCTCGCACAGACCGACCATTTCGACCTCGCGAACCGGTGCTGGGACCTGGAGGGACTCGCCGTGCGCTACCGCGACTTCCTCCGGCTCTGGGGTCCCGGCCTCGACGTGATCCGTCTGGGACTCGAAGATGGCACCCTGACCGACGAGGGGTGCTACGTGCGCCGATTCAACCTCCTCCACGAATTCCGTCACTTTCCGCTGGATGATCCGTATCTACCGAAGATACTCCTTCCCGACGACTGGCCGGGTCGGGATGCCGTGCGGCTCTTCAAAGAATTGCACGACCTTCTCGAGGCACCCGCGGAGCGTCACGTCGCGTCGGTCCTGGACAGGGCACCGACCCTGTCCACCGCGGCGAACTCCGACTGAGATGATCAGGAGCCCCATGAGCCTTCGCAAAGTCGTCGTCCTGCTCGCCCTCGTGACCACCGGCTCCTGCAGCTATGAGGTGTCGGGCCCCGG
>JBBSOM010000692.1:0-2557 GCA_038259715.1 Longimicrobiales bacterium | reverse complement strand
GACGTGGGACCCTCGGGAAGTTCGACGGCCGTCAGCGCGCCGAAGGGGTCGTTGCGGGTTTCTGCCACGGTGGCTCCTGAACGGACGAACGGAACGGTTGTGCCGCGCGCGACGCGACGACATCGAACTCCCTAAGGATAAGGGAAGTCGGGTCCGCTTGCAGGGGTTGGGGCAGGGGACCCTGGCCGGGGCGCGGCGTCCGCTTTGCCTCCTCGCCGTTGAGCGTTCGCGGGCCCGGAGGTTAGCTTTTCGGGCTCCATTCGCGTCCTTGTGGGCCGGGCGCACGAGCCGGGGTGGCGGAACGGTAGACGCGGCGGCCTCAAAAGCCGCTGTCCGAAAGGGCATGCGGGTTCGATTCCCGCCCCCGGTATGGTGGTTCTTCGAAACGTGAGGGTTGTTCGAACGCGAGGGTCGTCCGGCTTCATCGGCCGGGCGACCCTCGTGGCGTTGGCGGAGTCTGCGTCGAGCGCCCCGGATCTTGACCCCGCGAGGCACGTCGTCCCGTACTGTGGGTGTATATCACCCATGACGTGGGAGATTTGTGCCGCAACCTCCGTATCTGCCGGAGGTTGATGGAAGGGGCTCGGTGGGCCGGTGGGACCTCTTTCTGGACGACGCGAGGGCGTGGGGAACCTCATGAACCAGGCTGACCTCGCCCGCGATGTCGGCGTGGCTCCAAGCACCGCCCAACGGTACCTCCACCTGCTCGAGGTTTCCTACCAGCTCCTCAGGGTCGAAGCCTACTCCGTGAACCGGACGAAGCGTCTGGTCAAGGGCCCCAAGCTGTACTGGAGCGATACGGGACTCGCCCTCCACCTGAGCGCGGAAAGGACTCCGAGGGGCGCCCATCTGGAGAACATGATCGTGAACGACCTCTTCGCATGGAGGGAAACCCGGACCCACCGACCCAACATCCTCTTCTGGCGTACTAGCAAGGGAGCGGAGGTCGACCTCCTGGTGGAGACGCCGACGGGGCTGCTCCCGATCGATGTGAAGACGACGCCGATGGTACGTACGGAGCACGCCCAGCACCCGATCACCTTTCTGGACGAGTACCCGGACAAGGCTACCGCCGGCCTCCTCATGTACGGGGGGGAGGACACGTATTGGCTCACCGACAGGGTCTTGGCGGTCCCGTGGAACCGGGTGCTCTAGCAGCCAGGCAGGCCGCTACATCCGGAACAGGTACGAGAGCTTCACGAAGAACGCGTCGCCACGCCGATCGAGGCCGCTGAACCGGAACGCCTGGTCCTCCTGGAGCGCGCCCCCGTAGCCGAAGAACACCACGGTGCCCGGGGTGGGGCGGTACGACAGGAGCGCGTCGAAGGCGAGGTCGTTCTGAGAACGAGCCGGCTGCGCCACGTAGCCGCCGGTCGCCGGGTCGAGCTGAAGGATCGGACCTCCCGTCCTCCCATCGTCCCTCAGGACGTCGAGTTGGCGTGAGACGTACTGTCCCACGACCCGGACGAAGAGCGGGCGCGCGAGCTGGTACTCGAGCTTCAGGCGCGGCACCGCGACGATGCTGACCCGGCTCCGGTCGCTGGTGCGCAGCACGCGCGTTTCGTTGTAGCTGCCCTCGAGCCGGACCCGGTCCGTGGGCCGCCATGTGCCGGTCAACGTCGACCAGATGATGTAGCCGGGAGCCCACTCCGCGAAGTTCTCGTCCCGGCCGAGCACCAGAAAGGCGGTGCCGGAGAACGTGGGGAACTGGGGCGTGCCGAGCGTGAAGACGAAGTCGTAGTTGTCGATGGTCGGCCGTCCGACGAACGGGACGGTGTCCCGGCCGAGGTCGATCGCGAACCCGTCATAGAGGCCGGGCGGCAGCCGGAAGCGCTCGAGAAGGAATGACGCCCCCAGGTTCCACCCGCCCTTGAAGACGATGGAGTTGTTGAAGTGCAGCTTCGCTTCGTCGGGGCTGCCTTCGCCGAGTCGGTCGTACAGCCACAGGCCGTTCAACATGAGGCTGGTCGACCAACTGTCCCAACGCGACTCCGCGCCCCCGAACCGGGTGATCCGCGGGGTGAACGTGAAATTCGTCAGACCGGCCCTCGACTGAAAGCCGCTGCCCGCCAGGAAGTCGGGGGAACTCCCATTCGACAGGAGGCTCCAGCCGAACGCGCGCCCGGAGCGCTGAAGGGTCGCGGTCCACATCGGCGCCATCACCACCTGAGCGCCGGCACGCGTGCGGCTCGCGGCGGCGACGGCCGTGAGCGTGTAGGCGCCGGACACGAGCCGCGCATCCACGGACCCGACCCGGTTGTAGTCGCTTCCCTCCACCCGGTCCGTCCACGTCAACCCGAGCACGCTGCGGTCGCCGATGGGCCTGCGCAGACGGAGCAGGTTGTACAGGGGGCGATCCGAACCGCTGAGGGACATCGAAGCATCGTCCACCGCCGTCAGGATGCCGATGTCAGTGCCGGCCACCTTTCCCGCCAGCTTCCCGGCGGCTACCGGATCCACGATGCGTCGCGTGTAGATGAGGTTGCTCGGCGCGGAAAATTGCTCGGCGCCTTCAAGGAAGAAGGGACGCTTTTCGGGGTAGGACAGCGCATTGCGG
>JBBSOM010000691.1:0-2557 GCA_038259715.1 Longimicrobiales bacterium | reverse complement strand
CCGTTGTAGCCCATGCCCCCGACGCGCGCGAGCCCGAGCGCGGTGCGCTTCACGAGCCGCTTGACCTGCGTCGGCAGGAGCGGTGCGTCCGTGGCGAGCACGATGATGATCGAGCCGGCGCCTTCGGGCGTGGGGTCCAGGAGACCGTCGTCGCCGCTCGCCCAGCCGCCGTCGCGTTGATCCGCACCGTCGCGACCGCCGCGCCCACCTGCGTCCGGGCATAGCGGAACGCCGCGTTGGCGGGCCTCGGCGGGAACGGACGGGTCCGCGTAGCAGGGCTCGGGCTCGGACAGCATTTCCCCGACCGGGACGCCGGCCACGCGCAGGTCCGCCCGGGCGCCCTGGTTGCACTGCACAAGCACGCCGACCGTATAGCCACCCTGCTCGGCAGGGAGCACGCGCGAGGCGCGTCCGATCCCGCCCTTGAACCGGTGGCAGATCATGCCGGTACCGCCGCCTACGGCGCCCTGCTCCACGGCGCCCGAGTGTGCGCCGTCGAGCGCGGCGAATACGTGCTCGGGCTTCACGTGGAAGCCGTTGATGTCGTTCAGACTCCCGTCGTACGTCTCGGCGACGACGGGGAGCGCCCACAGGAACGTCGGATCGCGTCGGCGCATCCAGTCGATGACCGCGTCGCGCACGACCCCCACGCTGTGCGTGTTCGTGATCAGGATCGGGCTCTCGAGGATTCCGGATTCCTCCATCCACGTCGTGCCCGTCATCTCGCCGTTGCCGTTCAAGGTGAACCACGCCGCGAAGGCGGAGTCACCGGCCTCGCGACCCCGGGGCAGGATCGCGGTCACGCCCGTGCGCACCGGCCCCTGGCCGACGACCAGGACGCCTTCCCCGCGCACGATCGTGGTGTGCCCGACCTCGACGCCGGCCACGTCCGTGATCGCGTTGAACCGGCCCGGCGTCCCGGTGAGCGGAACGCCCAGAGCACGGGCGTCGGGAACGCCCTGGGCCAGGAGGGGCGCGGGGGCCGGCTGCACGGCGAGCGTCAGGCCCGTCAGGGCGGCCAGAAGGTCGAGTCTGGGACGGTGGAGTCTGGGCATCCTCCAACCTCCGACCGGCGTGGATGGCCCGCAAGGAGACGGGCCTCCTCCGCGCCTCCTCCAATGTCCTCCGCTGCCCTTCCAAGCACCGAACACAACCCGAAACTCCAGACCTCCGGCGGTGTAACAAAAGCAGCGCAACCCGGAAATTCTTGTGCCACATGGGCTTGCGGTCGGACCTCGTTTGGACCGATGAAAAACCGCTTGACCCCCAGATGCGGTAGGTCTACTATGGAGTCGCCACAACATTTTGTGGCTCCTCGCGGGCCTCCCCACAGATAGATCGGCGGCGGAAGCGGCTTTCCGCCGTCTTTCCACTTGGTTTGCACAGGTTTTCCACGTTTTTGTCCACAGGAGTCCGTACCGATGCCGCGTGTCCATGAGCCTCGTCCCCCCCGCGATTCGAAGATCTTCGACGATGTCCTGCCCGACGACATCCCCGCGGCCGAGCTCACCGAAAACGCACGCATCGTTCTGGGCAAGCGGTACCTGAAGAAGGACCCGACCGGGACCCCGATCGAGTCTCCCGAAACGATGTTCTGGCGCGTGGCCAGGACCATCGCCGATGTCGACGCGGACTACGGCGCCTCGGAGGCCGCGGTGGAAGAGGTCGCGCGGCAGTTCTACGACCTGATGATCAACGGTCGCTTCGAGCCGAACTCGCCCACGCTCATGAACGCGGGCCGGCCGCTCGGGCAGCTCTCCGCCTGCTTCGTGCTGCCGGTCGAGGACGCCCTCTCCAATGGGAAGAGCGGCATCTACGACACGCTCAAGGCCATGGCGCTCGTGCACCAGTCCGGCGGGGGTACCGGCTTCGGCTTCTCGCGGCTCCGCCCCGAGGGCGATCCCGTGCGTTCGACCATGGGTGTGGCGTCGGGCCCCGTGTCGTTCATGAAGCTCTACGACGCGAGCACCGAGGTCGTGAAGCAGGGCGGGACGCGCCGCGGCGCCAACATGGGCATCCTGCGCGTCGACCATCCGGACATCCGTCGTTTCATCATGTGCAAGAACGACACGACCCAGATCACCAACTTCAACATCTCCGTGGCCATCACCGACGCGTTCATGGAGGCGGTGAAGACGGACGGGACGTACGACCTCAAGCACCCGAAGACGGGCAAGGTCGTGGCCGAGGAGAGCGCCCGCGACATCTTCGACATGATCGTCCACGGCGCGTGGCTCACTGGCGAGCCGGGCACGTTCTTCATCGATCGGGCGAATGAGTACAATCCAGTGCCGCAGCTCGGCAGCTACGAGGCCACCAACCCGTGCGGTGAGCAGCCGCTGCTCCCCTACGACGTCTGCAACCTGGGCAGCATCAACCTCGGCCACTTCGTGAAGGCGGATGCGCGCGCCGGCGCGAACGCCGACGAGGCCGTGGACTGGGATGGACTCCGGCAGGTGATCCACCTGTCGACGCACTTCCTCGACAACGTCATCGACGCCAACGTCTACCCGCTCCCCGACATCCACGACCTGGCGCAGAACATCCGCCGCGTCGG
>JBBSOM010000690.1:0-2558 GCA_038259715.1 Longimicrobiales bacterium | reverse complement strand
GCCCTCGAATACCACCCGCCCGCCCACGATCGTGTAGCGGGCGCGGCCCTTCAGCTCCCAACCCGCGAACGGCGTATTCCGGCTCCGGGAGCGGAAGCTCCGCGGGTCCACCGTCCAACTCGCCTCCGGATCGAAGACCGTCACGTCCGCGACCGCGCGCTCGGTGAGCGTGCCGCCCGGGAGCCCGAACGCACGCGCCGGCTGGCAGCTCATACGTTCCACGAGGGTCGGAAGGTCGATGACGCGCTCTCCCACCACATGCGTGAGCATGAGCCCGAGCGCCGTCTCCAGCCCGACGATTCCATTCGGCGCGTCCGTGAACGCGGCCTCCTTTTCGTCGTAGTGATGCGGCGCGTGGTCGGTGGCCACGATGTCGAGCGTTCCGTCGGCGAGGCCCGCCCGGACCGCATCGCGGTCCTCCGCGGTGCGGAGCGGCGGATTCATCTTGGCCTCGGTCCGATACCCCTCGACCGCCGCTTCCGTCAGGATCAGGTGGTGGGGGCTCGCCTCGGCCGTGACGCGTACGCCTCGCGCCTTCGCCTGACGGATGCTCTCGACACCGAAGCGGGTCGACACGTGCTGGAGGTGGATGTGCCCACCCGTCATCTCGGCCAGGAGCAGGTCCCGGACGATGTGGATGTCCTCGGAGGCGTTGGGCTTGCCGGGTAGCCCGAGCCGCGTCGCGACCAGACCGGCGTTCATGTGCCCGCGGGCCGACAGCGTGAGGTCCTCCGGGTGGTCCGCAACAGGCACCCCGAAAGCTTGCGCATAGAGGAGCGCCAGACGCATGAGACCCGAATCCATCACGGGGCTGCCGTCATCGGTGACGGCGACCGCGCCGGCCTCGACCATCTCGCCGATGAGCGCGAGGCGCTTCCCCTCCCGACCGGCCGAGATGCACCCGACCGGGTAGACGCGGGCCGCTCCGGCGCGGCGTCCTTCGGCAAGGACAAAGCCCACCATGGCCGGATCGTCGATCGGCGGATCGGTGTTGGGCATCGCGCAGACCGCCGTGAAGCCACCGGCCGCCGCGGAGCGCGCACCCGAAGCGATGGTTTCCTTGTGCTCGCCGCCCGGCTCACGCAGATGGACGTGCACGTCGATGAGGCCCGGCGTGACAACCAGACCCGAACAATCGAGCACGCGCGCATCCTCCGGGACGCTCCCACGCTCCGCGACGCGCGCCACCGCACCATCCACGAGCAGGACGTCGAGCGTGGCGTCCATGCCCTGCGACGGATCGACGACCCGACCCCCCTCGAGGAGAATCTTCTCGGTCACGCCTCGCGTCCGCCCTTGGCCGCCTCGGCCTTCTCGGGCTGCCCGCCCGCGAGCAGGTAGAGCACGGCCATGCGGACGGCCACCCCGTTCGTGACCTGGTTGAGGATCACCGAATGCCCACCATCGGCGACGTCGGAATCGATCTCGACGCCTCGGTTCATCGGGCCCGGGTGGAGGATCACGATGTCCCTCGGGGCCTTTTCGAGGCGGGCCGTCGTCACGCCCCAGATCCGGTTGTACTCGCGCAGCGAGGGCACGTAGCCGGCCTCCATGCGTTCCAGTTGGAGGCGGAGCACGTTGAGTACGTCGGCCCACTGGATCGCGTCCTCGACACGGGTGAAGATCTCGACGCCCAGGTCGCGAAAGCCGCGGGGGACAAGGGTCGGGGGGCCACATACGGCGACCTCGGCGCCCATTTTGAGCAAGCCGTAGATGTTCGAGCGGGCGACCCGCGAATGCAGCACGTCGCCGACGATGCACACCTTCAGGCCCTCGATACGGCCCAGACGGTCCCGGATCGTGAGCATGTCGAGCAACCCCTGGGTGGGATGTTCGTGCGCTCCGTCCCCGGCGTTGATCACGTTGGAGGGGATGCGCTCGGCCAGGAAGCGCGCCGCCCCGGACGCTCCGTGGCGGATCACCACCATGTCGATGCGCATGGCCTCCAGGTTGCGCGCCGTGTCGACCAGGGTTTCGCCCTTGGCGACCGACGAGCCGGCGGCCGCGATGTTCACCGTATCGGCCGAGAGCCGCTTTTCCGCGAACTCGAACGAAACCCGGGTCCGCGTCGACGCCTCGAAGAAGAGGTTGACGATCGTCTTGCCCCGGAGCACCGGCACCTTCTTGATGCGCCGTTCCGAGATCTCCTTGAACGGCTCGGCGGTGTCGAGCACGGCGAGGATCTGTTCGCGGGAAAGAGGCTCGAGACCAACGAGATCCTTTCCGAGTGCGGTGTCCACCCCGGTCACACGGCCCCCCTGGGCCGGACGGGGACGATGTCGACGCCCAGGCGTCCGTCCAACTCCGGGACCAGAACCTCGACCGTCTGCTGGTCGGTGAGCACCTCGACGTGTCGGCCCACGACGTCGGGCTGGATCGGAAGCTCCCGACCCCCACGGTCCACCAGCACGCAGAGCAGAATGCGGTCCGGCCGACCCCAATCCATCAGCTCGTTGAGCGCCGCACGGGCGGTGCGCCCCGTGAACTGGACGTCGTCCACCAGGATGATCGTGCGGCCGTCGATGCCCGACGCGGGCAACTCGGAGCCACCGATGATG
>JBBSOM010000689.1:0-2570 GCA_038259715.1 Longimicrobiales bacterium | reverse complement strand
GAACCAGGTCCTGGTGTTCCGGCGGGGAGCGGACGGCTCCCTGACGGCGGCGGACCCGGTCCTCACCGGGGGCGAAGGCACTGGCAGCGGTCTCGGGAGCCAGGGTGCCCTCGCCCTGACGGACGACGGACGTTGGCTGATCGTGGTGAACCCCGGCTCGGACGACGTTTCGGCGCTGCGCGTGACGCCCCACGGGCTGGTCCTGGCCGACCGGGCTCCCTCCGGCGGGGACCTGCCGATCAGCGTGACGGTGCGTGGTAACCTCGTCTACGTCTTGAACGGCGGCACGCCGAACACCATCACCGCCCTCCGCCTCGGTTATGACGGATCACTGCATCCGCTTCTGCGGTCGAGCCGTCCGCTGAGCGGCGACGCGGTGGGACCAGCCCAGATCGGCTTCTCGCCCCGTGGGCGCGTGCTGGTGGTGACGGAGAAGGGCACGAACATGATCACGACCTACAGGGTCGGCCGTCTGGGGTGGGCCTCAGGTCCGACGTCGACGCCCTCGGCCGGCCAGACCCCGTTCGGCTTCGCGTTCGACCGCGCCGGGCTCCTGATCGTCTCGGAGGCCTCCGGCGGTGCGCCCGACGCCAGCACCGTGTCTTCGTATCGTGTGCGTGGCGACGGGTCGGTGGACGTGCTCGCCGCCGCCGTCCCCACCACCGAGACCGCGGCGTGCTGGATCGTTGTCTCGAGGGACGGTCGCTATGCCTACTCGACCAACACTGGCAGTGGAACGGTCTCCGGGGTCCGCGTGGGTTTCCGCGGTAACCTGGCGCTCCTGAACGACGACGGCGTGACCGGGATCACCGGCCCGGGGAGTACCCCGATCGATGCGGCGTTCTCCGGGAACGGGCGCTTTCTGTACGTGCTCAACGCCGGCCTCGCCGAGGTGAGCGTGTTCCGCCAGGAGGCGGACGGCAGCCTCACGACGCTGTCGAGCGTGGGCGGTTTCCCCGCCACCGCCAGCGGAATGGCGGCCTGGTAGGCGAACGCTGATCGGGAGGGGGAAGCGCCCCCTCCCGACCTATCAGCCCGCGCCGCCCTCTGCCATGGGGCTCCTAGTGCGGCAGCCTCGGCTTGAGCAGGCCGTATGTCCACGCTCCGGCGAGCGCGGCGAGCAGTCCGAGGACCATCACCGGGATCCCGCTTCCCACGAGCGCGAAGAGGGGGCCGGGGCACGCGCCGACGAGCCCCCATCCGAGCCCGAACACGATGCCGCCGAGGATGTGGTTGGGCCGGGGACGTGTCTCTTCTCCGGACGGAAAGACGATCTCCTCGCCACGGATGGTGCGCACCCGGAAGCGCTTCATGAGCGCGACGCTCGATGCCCCGACCGCGACGGCCAATCCGATGACGCCGTACATGTAGATGGACCCGAAACGGAACATCTCCTGGATCCGAAACCAGGACGCCACTTCGGACTTGATGAAGATCGTGCCGAGATAGATGCCCAGGCCGAAGTAGACGACGAGCGACTCCCGGCCTCTTTGCCGGCCCGTCTCCGGACGTGCTTCCGTGCCGATGGTCATCGCGCCCTCACCGGCCGAGGAGGTGGGGAAGGATCAGGTTCGCCGCGATCAGTCCGCCGATGAAGAAGCCGACTACCGCAACGAGCGAGGAGAGCTGGAGGCCCGACAGCCCCGAGATCGCATGGCCCGACGGGCAGCCATTGGCCCAGCGCGCGCCGAAGCCCACCAGAAAGCCTCCGACGATCACCACGATCGCGCCTGGCAACGTGAGGAGTCCGGAGAGCGAGAAGAGATCCGCCGGAACCATCCCCGAGAAGTCCGTGATCCCCAGCGAGGCGAGCCACGCGTGCACGGCCGGCGAGATCGCGACCACCGCGTCCGGCGAGGATAGGATCCGGCCGCCCAGGAAGCCTCCCACCACTATTCCGGCCGCCATGGCCAGGTGCCACGAGCCTTCCTTCCACCAGTCGTAGCGGAAGTATTCGATCTTCGCGGGCAGGACCGCCGCGCACAGGTGCTGGAGGCTCGACGACACGCCCCACTTCCTGCCTCCGTACCAGTAAACGAAGGGAACGACAAGGCCGATGAGGGGGCCGGCCACGTACCAGGGCCAGGGCGCCCGGAGAAGGTCGAGCATGGGTCAGGGGGGGGCGTGGGGGATGTCGAAGGGGTTGTTGCGAAATCTGTACGCTGGGCCGCGTGCAAGCCACCCAGGCGCCGGGTCCCCGGGTCCCGCGGGATGGACACCTCCGAAGATGACAGCGGGTTCGGGTGGACGATTCCGCAGATGGACGAAAGTCGTCCCATCCAGACAGGGACAGCTTTTCGGGAAGTGGTAGTCGGTAGGGGCGGGCGTGCGGTGCGGAACGGGCGGGCCGCCGCCGCCCCGGGCTTTGTGCGCCGCTTCGGCGCACGGGTCGGGCTCTGGAAGCCTCCGGGAGCCGTCTCAGGCCGTCTCGGTCACGTCAGGGGGTCGTCCGACCCGGCCTCATATTTCGGGGTGTCTTCGATGTCCCCGAGAAGGAGGCCTCCCCGTGCTTCGTGGTCCCGCATCGCGTTCCGGTCGTTCCGTCGGTCCCATTCGTTCCGGTCGCCCCG
>JBBSOM010000688.1:0-2570 GCA_038259715.1 Longimicrobiales bacterium | reverse complement strand
GACCGGATCGAACAGCGAGAAGCGCATGGCTTTCAAGATAGCCCGTCCGTCGATCCCGGCCGGGTCAGGATCGTGAAGGCGGCTCGGATTCCAGCGTGAACTCCACCTCCTCCTCCCGCGCGCCGTCGCAGCCGGGAAGGACATAGCAGACGCGGATGCTCCGGACGGCGGCCCTGGGGTCCGTGAGGGCCACCTCGAAGTCGAGGCGCTGATCGTGCGACACGATCCGGGTGCGCACGCGATCCCCGGGCTCGGCCTCGGGCCGATCCAGAGGATTGCGGAACAGGGTCTTGGTGGACTGACGACCGGTCTCGAGCGCGCGCGTCACCTTGACTTGCTTCAGCCAATCCGGCTGATAGTTCACGCCGTACTCGAAGCCGCGCTGGTCCGCGCCGTTCCCCTCGCGATTGTGTCTCGCCACCCGCTGCCTCCCGGGGCGTGGGTTTTTCCCGAAAAATCAGGAAACCAATGTTTTTCCGAGCCATCGAATTGTCAAGATTTTGCGAGCGGTCGGGGAACCGTAACGGCTCTGACGACAACGGTCATCTCCGTTCGTGCCGTATTCCTTTTTTGCGGAATATGCACGGGTGATGCCGCGTGAAGATCAACAGAAACACGTCGAATGCGACACTCCGCGCAAAGGGGCGTGCCGCTAGACGCGAGCCGGCTGTGCCCGCATTTTCCTTGACCGCGGTCAAGGGTCTCCCCTACCTTGGCGGTACTCCAACGTCCATATCGTTGTATTCGCTTCGCGCTCCCACTCCGCGAACCGTGCCGTCGGACCCGCATCCGATCATTCTCCGGCCCCCTGCCGGTCCTGCCTATCTACCCCTTCTTTATTGCCGACCGGGCAGCCCCCCATCTCCCGTCCGGAAGTCCCCACCGTGGATATCTCAGAGCTCAAGAGCAAGAGCGTCGGCGACCTGCACGATCTCGCTGAGGAAATGCAGATCGAAAACTACACGGGCCTGCGTAAGCAGGATCTGATCTTCCGCATCGAGCAGGGGCTGCTGGAGGGCGAAACCGTACTCCGGGCGGAAGGCGTCCTGGAGATCCTGCCGGAGGGGTACGGATTCCTCCGTTCCCAGGACTGGAACTATCTATACGGGCCCGACGACATCTACGTCAGTCCCTCCCAGATCAAGCGCTTCGACCTGCGCACCGGAGACACGATCCAGGGGCAGGTCCGTCCTCCCAAGGACGGCGAACGCTATCTCGCCCTGCTCAAGGTCGAGAACATCAACACGATGGAGCCGGAAGCGACCAGGCACCGCGTAGGCTTCGACAACCTCCGCCCGCGCTATCCCGAAGACCGGCTGCGGCTCGAGTTCGAGGGCGGGAGCCTCGCGGCGCGGGTGATCGACTTGATCGCGCCGATCGGGAAGGGACAGCGCGGCCTGATCGTGTCGCCGCCCAAGGCGGGTAAGACCACCGTTCTGCAGCAGATCGCGAACTCGATCTCCAGGAACCACCCCGAGGTGCACCTCATCGTGCTGCTCATCGACGAGCGGCCGGAGGAGGTCACGGACATGGAGGAGCACGTCGACGCGGAGGTCATCTCCTCGACCTTCGACGAGCCGGCCGAGCGCCACACGCAGGTGGCCGAAATGGTCATGGAAAAAGCCAAGCGCCTGGTGGAACACGGGAAGGACGTGGTCATCCTGCTCGACTCCATCACGCGTCTGGCGCGGGCATACAACGTGACCGTCCCGCATTCGGGCAAGATCCTCTCCGGGGGCGTGGACGCCAACGCGCTGCATAAGCCCAAACGCTTCTTCGGGGCGGCTCGAAACATCGAGGACGGCGGTTCGTTGACCATCATCGCGACTGCGCTCATCGAGACCGGAAGCCGCATGGACGAGGTGATCTTCGAGGAGTTCAAGGGCACCGGGAACATGGAGATCATCCTCGACCGGCACATCTCCGACAAGCGGGTCTTCCCGGCCGTCGACCTGAACCGATCGAGCACCCGGAAAGAGGAGCTGTTGCTGACGGACACCGAGCTGAACCGGGTCTACCTGCTGCGCAACTTCCTGGGGGACATGCCCTCGGTCGAGGCGATCGAGTTCCTCCTCAGCCGCATGAAGCGGACGGAGACGAACGAGGAGTTCCTGACGTCCATGGCGCAGGGGGTGTAGCTCCGGGTTGAGGGCGGGCGCCTTTGCTTCTGGGGACGGGGCGGCGCGGGCGGGCACCCGTCGCTCGGAGGCGTCTCCCGCGTTTTGCACTCTTGTTCGAACAGCGCGAGGGCCGCGTGTCGCCGCAATCGTCGCTCAGGGTGCCCGCCCGCGCCCTCCCGTCCACCGGTTTGGGTTGCTCCCGCCCCCACCCGCATCGGGGGTGCGGTACCAGTCGGGGTTGCTCGCTCGGAGGGATTGCTCGCTCGGAGGGATTGCTCGCTCGGGCCGGGTCGCACGCTCGGACGGGTTGCGCGCTCGGCCGGCACATCACGAGCGGGTGGCGGGCGCCTTTGCATGGGGGCGAGAGGGCGCGGGGGGGGGCGCGGGGCGGGGGGGGGGGTGACCCGGGTTGGGCTGGGTTTGGGGGAGCGCGGGGGGGCCGGGGGGGCG
>JBBSOM010000687.1:0-2586 GCA_038259715.1 Longimicrobiales bacterium | reverse complement strand
GTCGTACAGCGTTTCCGGGGGCGCGGTCTGCCACCCGCGGTTGGGGGTGTCCAGGGTGCTCGGACTTCCCCGCTGAAGGGACGGCAGGACGCCGCTGTTGCCCTGCATGGGAAGCCGGTACCGGCTGACGACGATCCCCGTAGTTGCGTTGATCTTGAGTTTCGGAGTCGGGCTGACGGCCAGATTCAGGCGAGCGTTGTAACGGCCGCCATGGTTGTCCGGGGTCACGCCCGTGTCGGTTGTGGCACCACCGGAGAGGAAGTACTGGAGGGCGTCCGTGCCCCCGGATACGCTCAGGTTCAGCACCTGATCGTGACCGGTGGAAAAGATCGGTGTGCCCCGCGCGGCTTCCAATTCCACCATGTTGGCCTCTGTCACCGCACCCGTGGGACTCACCCAGTAGTTCTTCTCGAGGCGCGTCGCGGCATCGTTGAAATAGCTCGCCGCCTGCCGCATGGTGATGTTCCAGCGGGCAGCGCCGGCCTGGCCACGTTTGGTGATGATCTGGATGACCCCGTTGGACGCCTCCGTGCCATACAGCGTCGCCGCGGCCGGTCCTTTGATCACCTCGATGCTCTCGATGCTCGAAGGATCGATGTCATCGAGCCGTGAAACAGCCGGGTCGCCGAACTGACCGGCCACCCGATTGTTCACACGGATTCCATCGATGTAGATGAGCGGGGCATCGCTGGTCTGCTGCATGCTTGAACGTCCGCGGATCCGGATTTCGGAGCCCGTGCCGGCTACGCCGGAGCCCTGTTGGACGACGACGCCCGTCGCCCGCCCGTTCAGCAGTTCGTCGACGCTCATCACGGGCGCCGCGCGGGTTGCCGCGACATCGATCTTGGCGACCGAGTTGCCGAGCACCCTCTTGCGGTTGTCCCCGGCGGTTCCGGTTACGACCAACGCCTCCAGCTCGAGGGCGCTCTGGTCCAACACGATCCGGAGGTCCATCGCGCCGACGCGTGCCTCCACGGTCGTGGCCGTGTATCCCAGCATGACGACACGGAGTTGGACTACCGTTCCCGTGACTCCCTCGATCCGGAAGCGCCCATCGGCATTCGTCAGACCCCCCAGTGTCGTCCCCTCGACGGCCACCTGGGCGCCGACCAGGGGCTCGAGGGATTGTTGGGAAAGCACAACCCCACCCACCCCACCGGTCTGGGCTTCCACTTCGAAACCGCCAAAGGGGGATCCTGGCCACAAGAGCGCGACGACGGGCCAGAGGAAAGGCAGGAGACGTCTGAATCGATGACCGATCATGGAGCCCTCCTGAGCTTGAGCTCACCCGTCCACGAGAAAACCGGGCGAAAGACGAACCGTGGTCGTGCAGGTCGCTGGAGCGGGGGGGGCCGCTGCCGCCTCCGTCACCGTGTGAGGCGGCGACAGATCGACGACGAGGTCATGGTATCTTCGTCACGCTGCTCTCGCAATCGGAGGCGGGTCGGGTCGCGGTTGGCCTCGCACAGGCTCCTGGGCCGACCTTGCATCCCGCCCGCCCGAGCGACACCATGCGGTGGTACGTAGGGTGCAGACACCCCGCCACTCTCCTCCGGCCACCCCTCCCGAGACGTCACACATGACCCCGTTCAAATCGAGCGCCATCGTCTCAGCGTGGGTCGCGTTTCTGCTTCTCGGCGCATGCATGCTCGGCGCGCCCCTCTCGGCCCAGGCGAAGGTTCCCGCCACCGACGGGCCGGTCATCCATGGGTACGGCGCGGTCTGGGACATTCCCACACCCGATCTCGAGACTCCGCTGGAGTTCGACTACAACGTGCTGTTCGAGGTGCACGAGTCGTCGACGAAGCCCGGGGACGTGAACGTGGACCTCAACACGGTCGCGCGCTTCCTTAACATGCAGGTGCGCGCGGGCGTCCCGCGCGACCGGATCCACCTGGCGGTCGTCATGCACGGGGCGGCGGCCAAGGACGCTCTGGACGCCGAGACGTTCCAGGGTCGTTACAAGACCGCGAACCGCAACGAGAACCTGCTACGTCAGCTCATGGATGCCGGGGTGGACGTCTACATGTGCGGCCAGAGCGCCATGTCCCGGGACGTCCCCCGCGACCACATGATTTCGGGAGTGAAGCTGGCGCTGTCCGCGATGACGACGATTGCCGTGCTGAAGTCGCGCGGATATGTCACGGTGAACTGAGGCGGCGCTGGGAGGGGCGGCGTTGCGCAGCCCGAGCGGCGCGGCGGAGGCTTCCCCCACCGCGCCGTCCCGTGTCCATCTGCTCGAGGTCGAGGCCGGGCTGCTACGACCCGACCTTGAAGGAGGCGCCGATGTTGACCGTCGAGGCACCCGCCCCAACGTCTGCGTACAACGCTACTTTGGGCTGGAAGAAGTAGCGCACGCCCGCGCGCCCCACGAAGTAGATGCCCGAGTTCGAGCCGCAGTTGAACTCACCGCAGTCGTTGCTCACGATCCAGAGCCCCAGACCCGCGCCGAGGAAGGGATCCCATTTCCCGCCCTCCACGTGGAAGTGGTAGTTGGCCGTGCCGCTGACGGGGATGTAGGTCCAGCTGTAGTTGCCCGAGCCGAACCCGCCACTGTAGTGCCACCAGTCGACGCCCACCTCGATG
>JBBSOM010000686.1:0-2587 GCA_038259715.1 Longimicrobiales bacterium | reverse complement strand
GGAAGATCTGAACCAGGTCCTCGGGGCCCGGCGAGAGAAGCTCGACATCCTGCGCGCCCGCGGAATCGAGCCCTTCACGTACAACTATGAGCCGAGCCATCGCGCGACGGACGCGCTCGCGTCGTTCACGGCGGCCGAAGAGGCTGCGTCGCTGACCGAGGGCGGTGAAGGCGCGCGCGTTCGTGTGGGCGGTCGGTTGGTCGGGTGGCGTGGCCACGGCAAGAGCGCCTTCGCGCACCTCGAGGACGCCAGTGGGCGCATCCAGCTCTACTTCAAGAAGGACGTCCTCGGCGACGGGCCCTTCTCCGACCTCGACCTCCTCGACCTGGGCGACTGGATCGGGGTCGAAGGTCCGCTCTTCCGCACGCGGATGGGCGAGGTGACCGTGCGGGTCCAGGGGTGGAGCCTGCTGACGAAGTCTCTTCGTCCTCTCCCATTCGGCAAGGTGGAAACGGACGCGGAGACCGGCGAGCGCACGGTCCATTCCGGCTTCGCGGATACGGAATCCCGCTACCGTCAGCGCTATGCGGACCTCGCGGTGAATCCCGAGGTGCGGGGGGTCTTCCGCACCCGCTCCCGCATCATCACGGAGTTGCGCAGCTTTCTCGACGGCGAGGGATTCCTCGAGGTTGAGACGCCGGTGTTGCAGCCGCTGTATGGAGGTGCGTCCGCTCGGCCCTTCGTGACCACCCACCACGCGCTCGACCGGACGATGTACCTGCGCATCGCGGACGAACTGTATCTGAAGCGCCTGATCGTGGGCGGACTCGATCGCGTATACGAGATCAGCAAGGATTTTCGCAACGAGGGCATCGACCGGTACCACAACCCGGAGTTCACGATGCTCGAGTGGTACCAGGCATTTGCGGACTACGAAGACCAGATGGATCTGGTCGAGCGGATGGTGGTGCACGTGGCCGAGCACGTGCTCGGCGGCCGAGCGTTCCGGTTCGGCGAGCACGAGATCTCGGTCGAGACGCCCTTCGCGCGCATCCGTCTGGTCGACGCACTCTCCGGCGCGTTGGGCGCCGACGTCCATACGATGGCCGACTCCGAGCTGCGCGCGAGGGCCGAAGCGCTGTCGATCCCTGAGTTGAAGGGGGCGGGACGGGGGAAGCTCATCGACAAACTCTTCGGCGAACTGGTCGAGCCTGGGCTGATTCAGCCTACGTTCGTTCTCGACCATCCGAAGGAGCTGTCACCGTTGGCCAAGCCGAAACGCGGCGAACCGCTCCTGACGGAGCGTTTCGAGCTGTACATGGCGGGGATGGAGATCTTCAATGCGTTTTCAGAGCTGAACGACCCGCTGGACCAGCGCGAACGTTTCGAGGCGCAGGCGCGCCTGCGCGCGGAGGGTGACGACGAAGCGCAGCAGATCGACGAAGACTACATCCGCGCGCTCGAGTACGGTATGCCGCCCACGGGAGGGGTCGGGATGGGCGTGGACCGCTTCGTCATGCTGCTGACGAACCAGGCATCCATCCGTGACGTCATCCTTTTCCCGATCCTGAGGGCCGACGAGTGACCCTCTCCTCTGGGAGGCGGTGACGCGTGCGTAACCTGCACTGGTTCATCGCGCGTCACTATCTGAGTGCCGGCCGGCGCCGGGGCCTGCTGTCGCTCATCACGTGGATCGCGCTCGGGGGCGTGACGGTGGGCGTGACCGCGTTGGTTGTCGTCATCGCGGTGATGACGGGCATGCAGGAGGACCTGCGCGCCAAGATCCTGGACTCCACCCCGCACATCTACGTCTTGCGCACCGGAAGCTCGCTGCGTATGGACGACTGGCACGCGGTCCTGGATTCGACGCTGTCCGTGGAGGGCGTGGTCGGAGCCGCTCCCTTCGTCCTCACGCAGGTGGCGCTGATCCGCGGCGGGTCGGACCAGGACCACTACTCGCAGTCGGCAACCCTCTATGGGATCAGCGTCGACACGGCACGGGCGGCCGCGACGGACATGGAGCGGAAGATCCTCCAGGGCGTGCTCAACCTCAAGCCGCCCCCTTCCGGGGCGCGCCCGATACTGGTGGGTAGTGGGCTCGCCAACCGCATGCAGCTCTTCGAGGGCGATTCACTGGTCGTGATCTCTTTCGAGAATCTGAATCGGGGTCTGTTGGGTGTGACCCCCACCACGCGTCAGTTCGAGGTCACGGGGACGTTCACGACCGGCATGTACGAGTACGATACGCAGAACGTGTACACGACCCTCCAGGACGCGCAGGAGCTGCTCGGCATCCGGGACAAGGACGAGGTGTCGGGCATCGGCGTGCGTACGTCCGACCCGGGCCGTGCCACGGAGATCGGAGACATCATCCAGGCCAAGCTCGGCTATCCCTATTACGTCGAGAGCTGGATCACGACGAACAATGCCCTCTTCAGCGCGCTCCGGCTGGAAAAGCTGGCCATGGGCCTGATCCTTTTCCTGATCGTGGTCGTCGCGGCGTTCAACATCGTGAGCACGCTCGTCATGGTCGTGGCGGATCGCACGCGCGAGATCGGGATCCTCAAGGCGATGGGCATGACGAGTCGCGGGATCCTGCGCGTCTTCATCCTCCAGGGTGCGTGGATCGGGATCATCGGCACCGTGC
>JBBSOM010000685.1:0-2590 GCA_038259715.1 Longimicrobiales bacterium | reverse complement strand
AGTTGGTCCACGGAACGCTCGGACGTACGCTGCTCGGTCTCACCCGAACGCAGTACGAGAACGACTCCGTCCGTGTGTACCGCGAGCACGGCCGCGTCGGTCACCGCGAGCACCGGCGGTGAGTCGATCACGATCTGATCGTAGCGGCCCTGGAACTCCTCCAGGATCCGGACCATCGCCTTGGAGTTGAGCAGCTCCGAGGGGCTGGGCGGGAAGGGGCCGGACGGCAGAAGGTCCAGGTTCGGGATCACGTTGGGCCGAACGGCCTCGCGCGCGTTCGCCTCGCCGATCAGGAGGTTGGTCAGGCCAGGCTCGCGCAGGACGTCCAGCGCCCGGTGCAGGGAGGGGCGACGCAGGTCCGCGTCGATGACGAGCACGCGCTGACCCTGCTGGGCCAGCATGACCGCAAAGTTGAGGGCGGTTGTCGACTTTCCTTCCGATGGACCCGGGCTCGAGAACAGTACCATTCGGATCGGCTCTTCCGGCGTGCTCATGAACATGAGGTTCATGCGCAGGTTGCGGTACGCTTCGGCCGCGGGGTCGAGGGGGTCCATGGCGACGATGAGCGGCAGCCCCCGTCCCGCCATCTGCCCCGCTCCCTCCATGGCTTCGTCCACGCGGCGGAGGCGCGGGATGATTCCGAGCACGGGGATCCCGAGAAGCGACTCGACGTCCGAACTGGTCCGCACCGTGCGGTCGAGGTACTCCAGGAAAAACGCTGCGCCGATGCCGAGGATCAGACCAAGAAGGGCCCCGAGGAAGATGTCTACGCGTCCGCGCCCCGGGATCCGGGTCGCCCCGCTCGAGGGATCCAGGATCTCCACATAGGGAGCTGCGGCCGCCTGCGTGATCTGCGCCTGATACAGCTGCGAGAGCAGGAACTGGTAGGAGTCCTGGTCGAGTGTGCGTTGGGCCTCGAGTTCCTGGAGCCGACCTTCGAGGTCCGGGAACTTGCTCTGCTCGGCACGGAGCGAGCCCTGCTGCTTCGTGATGTCCTGGAGGCGGGACTCGACCACCCGGAGGGAGGCGTCGGCCGCGTCCGAGAGTTGCGCGCCGAGCTCCTTGATCTCGGCCCGTACCGCGACCACCTGCGGATGGCCGGGCCCCTTGCGATCCTCGGTGATCAGCCGGCGCTCTTCGGCCTGCTCCTTCTGGACCTGCGTGGCGACGCTCCGCACCTGCGCCATCGAAGTCTCATCCGGGAGCTGCGCCAGAAGGGCCGAGAGGTCGAGGTCCGCGACGCCGTTGTCGCGGATCGTGCTCACGATGCCCCCGAGCACCTGCCGCTGCTTGTCCCACGTCTCCATGGAGGTAGCCAGGCGCTCCGAGCGGTCGACCAGGGTGCGCTCGGTGGAACTCAGGTTCGTGAAGTCCTGCGTCTTCTTGAAGTTCCGGATCGCGACGGTGGAGCGGGTGAGTTGCTCCTGCGCGGAGTCGAGCCGTTCGTTGATGAAGTCGACGTCGGCGCGGGCGCTCTGACGAACCCGGGCGGCCCCCTTTTCGCGCAGCGCGTGGCCGGCCACGTTCAGGATCGGCGAGACCAGTGCGGGGTCCGGGTGCACGAGTGACACATCGACGATGTTCGTGCTCTCCCTCGGGGAGGCCGTCACGGCGATCTCGCCTAACACGGAGGACTCGGGCACGATGTCCACATCGTAGGCCCGGCTCTCCGAGGGGGGCGGCTGGAGCACGAACGATACGAAGTCGGCGTCGAGCCGGTCACCGACGAGGGCGGATCCGAGCGTGGTGCCGTCCGGCATGCGCAGGGCCGCCTCGCGGCCGTCCGGAGCGTACGCGAGTTGGTACCGGCCGTCCGGGGCGGAGGGGTCGACGTGGATGTCGCGTGCCAGTTCGGAACGGAGCTGTTCCGGAGGCACCCGCCGTAGCCTGAGTCCGAGGGAGTCGACGACCACCGTCGCAATCGACGAAGACCGGAGGACCTGGATCTCGGATTGGATGGGATCGACGAAGATGTCCATTCCGGACACGCGCGAGCCGCCCACAAGCCCACGCTGGCGCTCGAGGGGGTTGTTCACCTGGAGGCTCATCGAGCCCTGATAGAACACGCGCTGGCGGGAAACGGCCCAGATCGACGAGGCCGTGGTCACCGTGAAGATGACCAGGACCAGCCACAGTCGGCGGGAAAGGACCTGCCAGTAGTCGGAGAGGTGGGGGGCACCTCCGACGTTCTCCGGCTCGACCTCGCCGAACGGACGTTGGTTTGACTCGGTGCTCATGGGCGGAAGAATCGGAAAAAGGTTCTGGCCACGCAATGGCCGCGAGGGTCGCAAGCCTCCGCAGCATCCGGTTTTCAGGTTGACCGTTTCGTACGCTCCCGGGTAGATTTTTCATCGTTTACCTTCCCTTCGGCTGCGGTCCTCCCGGTGTGGAGCCTCCAGGTCATGACTCCCCACGACAAGATCAACGAGGTGCTCGCCTCCATCCGGCCCGCGATCCAGGCGGACGGCGGAGACGTCGAGCTCATTTCGTACCGGGAGGAGGATGGCGTGGTGGAGGTCCGGCTTCTGGGAGCCTGCGAGTCGTGTCCGATCTCACTGATGACGCTCAAGGAAGGGATCGAGCGCCGCCT
>JBBSOM010000684.1:0-2597 GCA_038259715.1 Longimicrobiales bacterium | reverse complement strand
TTGCGGGCTCACCACCACGTCTTCGGTGGTCACGATGCCGGTGAGCACCATGTCGTCGTTTCGCGAGGTGCGCGCGTAAGCCACGCCCGCGACCAAGATGGCAACAAGCACCAGAAGGAGGAGGAGGATGCGACGGACTTTCACGGGAGTGACCTCGATGTCGCCGGCGCGGCCTCACGCACGGGAGGTGTACAGGGCCCGGCGTCGCGCCGGAATCAAACATATGTATAAAACGCGCGTTTACCGTGGACAAGGCGGTGGGACTCCGCGGATTGCCGGTTCCGGTGGTCCTCCGATCGACCCATATTCCTGGCCATGAAATCGACTTTCATCTCCATCGCGCTCGCGCTCCTCGCGGCGACTGCCGCGCCTCCGGCCGCCTCCGCACAGAGCGCGACCTCCCGGCTGGATCAGGGCCGACCGGTGGTCGAGGCGACACGGGCGACCGGGCCGATCCGCGTGGACGGGCGCCTGGACGAGCCCTCCTGGGCCGGCGCCAAGCCCATGGACCACTTCACGCAGATCGACCCGGAAGAAGGACGCCCCGTCAGCGAGCCGACGGTCGCGCGCGTGCTCTACGACGACGAAGCCTTGTACATCGGCGTCCGCATGGAGGACAGCGGTCCGCCGACGCTCCGTCTGGGTCGGCGAGACATGGACCTTCAGGACTCCGACTGGCTCACCGTGGTCATCGACTCCTATCACGACCACCGTACGGCGTTCTCGCTCGCTCTGAATCCGGCTGGCGTGCAGCGCGACGCCGTGAAGTCCATGGGTTCGGGCGGAACCGAGTCCGACGATCTGTCCTGGGACGCCGTGTGGGTGGCCAAGGCGACGGTGGACGACCACGGATGGACCGCGGAGTACCGGATCCCCTTCAGCCAGCTCCGCTTCCGCACCGCACCCGAACAGGTGTGGGGTATCCAGATCGAGCGCATCATCGGCCGTCGGAAGGAGTCTGCCGTGCTCGCGTTCACGCCGAAGAGCGAGCCCGGCGGCATCCCGACCTACGCGAACCTCGTGGGGCTGCGCGACGTCGAGCCGGGCCACCGTCTGGAGGTGCTTCCCTATGCTCTGACGAAGTCGGCGCATGTGGATCCGGGTGCGAATCCCTTCCGGAGTCGCGATCGCACGAGCGCCTCGGCCGGTCTGGATTTGCTCTACCGGGTGACGTCCGAGTTGACGGTCAACGGGACGTTCAATCCGGACTTCGGGCAGGTCGAAGCCGACCCCGCGGTGGTCAACCTGTCCACCTACGAGACGTTTTTCGAGGAGAAGCGCCCGTTCTTCGTGGAGGGGGGCGAGATCTTCGACTTCGGCCGGAACACGAGCGGGGGTCGCCTCTTCTACTCACGCCGCATCGGGCGGAGCCCACAGCTCTCCCCGCCGACCGCCGCCGCCGACGCGCCGGACGTCACCACGATCCTCGGCGCGACCAAGTTCAGCGGGAAGACCACCTCGGGGTGGTCGCTCGGGGTGATCGAAGCGGTGACCGCCCGCGAGGACGCGCGCATCATGACGTCGGGGGGCACTCCGGCCGACTTCACGGTGGAGCCGCTGAGCAACTATCTGGTGGCGCGCGTCCGCAAGGACGGAGGCCAGGGGCGCACCTCGGTGGGCGGCATGATCACCGCGGTGGACCGTGACCTGATGAGCGACCCACTGCGCGCACAACTACGGTCGAGCGCGTACGCGGGCGGTGTGGATTTCCGGATGGAGTCGCCGAGTCGCGCGTGGGCCGTCATCGGCTCGGCGGCATACAGCCGCGTGGCGGGCACACCGGCCGCGATGGTCGCGGTGCAGACCAGCGGCAACCACTTCTTCCAGCGGCCCGATGCCACACACCTCGACGTGGATTCGGCCGCGACGTCGCTGACCGGCTACTCGGTGGGGGCTTCTCTCACACGACAGGGCGGCAACCACTGGCGGGGCAACCTCGCCCTCGCTGCCACGTCCCCCGCGTTCGAGGTCAACGACCTCGGATACCAGAACCGGACGGACCGACGCGACATCGCGACCAGCGTGACCTATCAGGAGAACCAGCCCGGCACGGTGCTGCGCAACTACGCGCTCAACGGAAGTGTCCGGTACGAGCACAACTACGACTGGCAACGGATCCTCGCGCGCTACAGTCTCCAGTTCAACTACCGTACGCTGGGCTTCTGGGACGGCGCCGTCAGCATCAACCATATGGTACGCGCCTCCTCCGACCGCAACACGCGAGGCGGGCCACTCCTGCAGCGCCCGGGCGACTGGCAAGCCCGCATCAACGTGGGCTCCGACTCGCGGAAACCGGTTTCCATCTCCACGACCATCGACGGCCAGAAGGACGAATACGACGGCTGGAACGCGGGCGTCGACGTCAAGGCGATCATCCGGCCGTCGCCGCGCTGGAATCTGCAGATCGGACCGTCCTTCTCGTTGGGGCTGATCTCCGAACAGTACGTCGGTACCGGGGCGGACGCGTCCGCCACCTCGACGTACGGCCAGCGCTACCTGTTCGCTCCGCTGCGGCAGGCCACGCTGTCCCTGGAGACGCGATTCAACTTCACGTTCACGCCGAAGCTCTCGTTCGAGCTGTACGCGCAGCCGTTCCT
>JBBSOM010000683.1:0-2599 GCA_038259715.1 Longimicrobiales bacterium | reverse complement strand
GTGAACAGGAGCGACGGCGGGAACGTGCCCCACTCGAAGACGCTCGGTTGCGCCGACTGGACCAGGTCGAGAAGCGAGCCGAAGCCGTCGACCTGCCGGACCGCCAGCGGGAGCGCGAGGAAGGCGCCCAGGCACATGACCACGAGTTGGAAGGCGTCGGTGTAGACCACGGCCACCATACCGCCGATGACGGTGTATCCGAGCAGGATCACGGTAAAGCCGACCATGCCCCACCGGGTGGGTACGCCGAACACGATGTTGGCCACGAGACCACCCGCGACGACCTGCGCTTGCATGTAGACGACCGTGGCGATCAGGACGATCACCGCGGACAGCCCGCGGACGCCCCGGCTGTAGTAGCGGGCCTCCATGAAGGCGGGTAGGGTCAGCCGACGCACCCTCGTGAAACGAGGTGCGAGCACCGCCGCTACGAACCAGTACGCGAGCGGGATGGACAGGAGCACCCACCCGAAGGACCAACCCCCCGTGTACATGACGCCGATCGTGCCCACGAAGGTGCCGGCGCTCGTATGCGTGGCGGCCAGCGTCGCACCGCCTGTAAACCAGCCGAGCTTGCCGCCCGCGATCCAGTAGTCCGCTTCGTCGCGCGTGTGGCGCAAGCTGTACCATCCGATCGCGAACACGATCAGGAAGTACGCGACGAAGACCGCGATCTCGACGCTCACCTCCGCTCCACCCACCACAGCCAGGCGGCGTAGAACGCGAGGATCAGCCCGCACGCCACGAAGAGCCCCCAGAAGATGAAGCCCGCTCCGCTCATGCCGGGCTCCGCATATACCGCCAGCCCACAACCGAAAAAGCGAGCAGGAGGCCGAGCCCCAAAACGTCCAGGACAAGGGGAAGTCCGGGCCGCCAGGCGCCGTCGGACCGGGCCCGGAAGCTCAGCAGCGACGGGACCACCTGCAGGTCCACCCGGTAGACGCCGGGCTCCCCCGTGGCGGTCATCCCGGTCGGAAAGCCTTCGAGCACCCGCCATTCGGGAGGAAGGCGGAGTTCCGCCTCGAACAGGCCCGGAAGCGTACGCTCCGGCCGAAGCCGGACTCCGAGCACGGGCAGGTGGCCACGCACCGCACCCCTGTTCTCCACCGTGGCGTGCTCAACCTGGTAGGTCACCTGGGTCCGGGCCTCTCCGTCGATGTGCTCGACCGGAAGGCGTACGCTCCGCGCCAGGCCGGCCCCCCGCAGGAGGTCCACGGCGTCCCCGCCCGCCCCCGTCCGGACATCGCCAGCCGTTGCCCGACCGAAGTCGAGTATCATGGCGGACGTGCTGCCGACCGTGTCCGCGTCGGCCAGGACGATGTCCATGCGGACCTCGGCGGAGCCGTCCCGGGCGGTGAGATCCGCCACCAGGCGCACCGAACGGACCGACTCCTGCGCCGCGAGTTCGGTAGCACAGACCCCGGGGACGGTGCCAACACCGAACGCCGGAAGAACGAGCAGAACGAGCAACCGCTTCGTCACACGGATGCTCCCCGCGCTCCCTTCGAGGTCACGGCCAGACCTGTTCCATGAGCCTCAGCGCATTGCCCCCCATCACCTTCTCGATGTCTTCGTCCGGGTATCCGTGCTTGATGAGCCAGCGGGCGATGTTCTTCGAACCTTCGGTCGGGTTCTCGAGCCCCTTCACGTACTCGACCGGCTCGTATTCCTGACCGGGCCTACCCGCTCCGTGCGACTCCTTGAGCGACAGGTTCGCGGCATACACGCGGTGAAGCCCCACGTGGTCACCATACAGCGTGTCCGGCCCGAAGCCCACATGGTCGATGCCGACCAGGGCCCGGAGGTACTCGAAGTGCTCCATGAACGCCTCGAGGTCGTGCGTGCGGTGCTTGCGCGTCAGCGTCGTGTGCGGTGCGGCCTCGACTCCGATGACACCGCCCTTGGCCGCGCACGCCTCCAGCACCTCATCCGGTGCAAGGCGATTGGAATCCCAGAGAGCGCGTGCGCCGATGTGCGACAGCAGGATCGGCTGCTCGCTCCACTCGATCGTGTCGAGCGTCGTCTGGTCCCCGCAGTGCGAGCAGTCGATGAGCATACCGACCTTGTTCATGCGCTCGACGGCCTTCCGTCCGAACGCGGTGAGTCCCCCGTCCCGCTTCTCCTTGAGGCCGTTGCCGAGCGCGTTCGACTCCGAATAGGTGATGCCGAGCGCACGCAGGCCGAATCCATAGAGCAAGTCGATCCGGTCCACCTCGTGCTCGATCATGGCCGCGCCCTCCATCGACGCCACCAGAGCCACCTTGCCCTCGTCGTGCGCCCGCCGGATGTCGGAGGCCCGCAGGCAGTGCACCACGAAGTCCTGGTGCGCCAGGTCGCACAGCCGCATCCCGAGGTCGTGCAAGACATCGTCCCACTGCCACCCCGAGTGGGAGTGGATCGCGCACACGCCGTCCATGAGGTTGTCGAAGACGCAGTCCCAGTGCGACGCGGCCAGCCCCTCGAACGCGGTGGCCATGCGCCCGCCCCTCGTGTATTCGGGCGTCTCCTCGATGCGCGCCGGAAAGACGCCCAGGTGCTCGTGAAGGGAGACGAAGACGCTGCGCTCGACCAGCGACCGCATGCGCTCCTCCCCCGTCGC
>JBBSOM010000682.1:0-2607 GCA_038259715.1 Longimicrobiales bacterium | reverse complement strand
GTGCGTGTGGGTTGGGAGGGATCAGCCGGCCATGCCTTCGGCCAGGCTGGGCCCCTGATGGCTGATTTCAGAGGCCCTGCGTCGCTTCAACCGACGCGACAACCGGTCTATGACCTTGTCCAGCGCCGTGCGGAACTCTTCCCCCTCCGCATGGGCCCTCACGGGTTCGGTCCGGTCCACGGACAGCACCACCTCGACCTTGCGGGTGTGCTTCTCTTCGTCGAAGACCACGTCGGCGCCCGAGACCCGCGGGTCGTACCTGGCCAGTTTGTCGATCTGTTCCTGGGTGCGTTGGCGAACGGAATCTGGGACGTCGCAATGACGTGCCACGATCTGGACTCTCAACTCTGCCTCCGCTGTGAAGGAGTATTCTGGTGCCCTGAAATTAGCCGACGAGGGAAGTCCTCACCACCCGGTCGAGGATGGTCTCGATCGCGTTGGCGGCGCCGTCCCAGGAGTATTGGTCGGCCAGCGCCTTCGCTCGTGCTCCCATGCGTGCCCTGAGCATTCCGTCTCGCAACAAAGCACGGAGCGCACCGCTGAGTGCGGCCACGTCGCCATGGGGGACGAGGAAGCCGGTCGAACCGTCCACCACGGAGTCCCGCAAGCCCGGCGCATCGCTCGCCACGGTCGGAGTCGCACAGGCCGCCGCCTCCATGTTCGTGATCCCCCACCCCTCCTTGGAGGACGTGAGCACGTGCACCCAACTCCGTCGGAAGAGCTCGAGCTTCCGGTCGTCGGAGACGTACCCCAGGAAGTCCACGCGGTCATCGAGGCCCAGGTCGTGCGTCTGGGCACGCAGAGCCCCCTGCTGATCACCGGTGCCGGCGATCAGAAGCCGGGGAGGAGGCACATCGTCCGCGAGGACCGCGACCGCTTTCAAGATCAGGTCGACTCGTTTGTACCGCTTGAGGCGTCCGAGGAAGAGGAGCGTGGGCTCCTCGAAGCGGGGCACGTCCTGCCGGGGCTTGAACGTCCCGGAGTCGACGCCGTTCGGTACGACCTCGATGCAGGCCGGATCCATGCCTCGCGCCACCAGGTCATCGCGTGTGCTGGGCGAGACGGCGACCACCGGACGTGCCCGGAAGGCTCGTGGCACGGCCTTCTCGAGGAGCCACGTCACGGCCGCGACCGGGAAGGAAGCCTCCTGGAAGGCTGTGGTCCCGAAAAGATGGTGCACCAACAGCAGGACGGGCGTACCGCCGGTCCACGCCGGTGTGAAAAGCGGCACCTTGTTGAGATCCTCCACCACCACGTCGAAACCCGATGCGGCCAGATGGCGGTGGTAGTGCCAGGGCGCCGCGAGGGAAAACGTGTGGCGCCCTCCGGTCCGGTGCACCTCCATGCCATCGAGGAGAGCCCGCCGTTCGGAGCCCGGCCACCCCGACACGAGCAGCGTGACCTGGTGGCCGCGCGCCGCCAGACGGCCGAAGATCTCGTGCAGGTGCTCCTCGGCGCCTCCCGCCTGCGGGTTCTCCCGGTCCTGCCAGTTGATCACCAGGATGCGCATCCCCCCGGCAGGCGGTGGGGTCACCCTGCCTCGCCCAGCTTCTTGAACAGGGCATCCATGACGCCGTTCACGAAGCGCGGCGAGTCCGGCCCGCCATACTGCTCCGCCAGGCGGATGGCCTCCTGGATGGCGACCTTGGGCGGGATCTCGTCCACGAAAAGGAGCTCCGTGGCGCCCACATGGAGTACCGCCCGGTCGAGCGTCGACAGCCGCTCGAGCCGCCAGTTCTCCAGCGCCCCCTGGATCGCCCGGTCCAATTCCGGCAGGTGCTCGTCCATGAGCGACAGGAGGAGGCGGATGTAGGGAAGGCGCCGGGGCGAGATGCGCCGGGTCCGGGTCGTGTCCACGAGTGCGTCACGGAGCGTCCCCTCCCTTCCGCTGCTCTCCCATTTGTAGTGGACCTGGAGGGCCCATGCCCGGGACCGGGTGCGGTCGATACGCTCCCTGCGTCCAAGTCCGGTTTTCAGGTTGCTCATCCGTTTCCCAGCGTGCGGTGGAGTTCCACCATGTCGAGCGCGGCCAGCGCCGTCTCGTAGCCCTTGTTGGTGGAACCGGCTCCCGCCCGGGCCATGGCCTGCTCGCGGTCGTGGGTGGTCAGCACTCCGAAAAGCACGGGAATCCGCGCTTCCCGCGCCACGGCGCCGAGGCCGTGGTTGGCTTCGGCGCACACGTAGTCGAAATGCGGGGTCTCGCCCCGGATGACGCATCCGAGCGCCAGGATCGCGTCGTGGCGGCCCAGGGCCGCAACCTTAGCGGCGGTCTGCGGCAGTTCCCACGCACCTGGTACCCGAAAAACGTCCATGCCGGCCGGCTCGGCGCCGTGTTCGACGAGGCACGCGACCGCACCGTCGAGGAGCCGCTCCGTGACGTCGGCGTTGAAGCGTGCGACCAGGATCGCGACGCTGACGCCTGCCGCGTCGACCTTGCCGCGGCGGTCGTTCCCGGGACTTCCCGTCGCACTCAAAGCAGGTGCCCCATCTTGGTTCGCTTGGTGTCCAGGTAGCGTTCGTTGTACTCCCCTGGCACGATCTTCAGCGGCTCACGGCCCGTGATCTCGATATCGTATCCGTCGAGCCCGACGATCTTCCGGGGATTGT
>JBBSOM010000681.1:0-2611 GCA_038259715.1 Longimicrobiales bacterium | reverse complement strand
GCCCGCGACGACATGATCGACAGGACGAACGCGAGCACCATGAAGATCGTGCCCGCCGTCCAGGTGGACCGCGTGAGAACCGTGGTGGCCTGACGACCACCCAGGATGCCCTCCGTCATGGCCGCGCCGCCGCCCATCGCGGCGAGCCCGCCGCCCTTGCCGGACTGCAGGAGGATGACGACACCCAGGAAGATGCCGTCCAGAACCATGAGCGCGAGAAGGAATCCGTACATCGGTCCACCGGTTTCATTGCGTAAGACAGACAGATAGTAAACGTCGGAAGGCCGTGAAGGGGTGTCAACGGGGCGAAGGCCTTCGGCCCCACCCCTCCCCTCCCGCGGCCCGGGTTACCCGGCGGCCGCGACCAGGGCCGCGAACGACCCGGGATCGAGACACGCCCCCCCCACGAGCACACCATCCACGTCGCGGGCCGCGAGGAGCGATGCGGCATTGTCAGGCTTCACGCTGCCGCCGTACAGCACGGGAACACGGGTCGCCCTCGCCGGCCCCAGCCGGTCGTCCAGCCGTCCGCGCAGCGTACCGTGCGCCGCGGATGCATCTTCCGGAGTAGCCGTCTCGCCGGTCCCAATCGCCCAGACCGGCTCATACGCCAGGATGAAGCGCTCACTCGAGTCAGGGAGCACGTCGAGCGCCGCGTCGAGTTGGCGCAGGATCACTTCATCGACACGGCCTCCGCGACGCTCGTCGAGCGTTTCTCCCACGCAGATGACGGGCACGAGGCCATGGCGGCGCGCGGCCGCGACCTTCCGGGATACGTCCGCGTCGGTCTCGCCGAAGACATGACGGCGCTCGGAATGACCGATGAGCACATATGCGGCGCCGGCGTCCCGGGCCATCCCGCCCGAGATCTCCCCGGTGAACGCACCCTTGTCCTCCCAGTAGATGTTCTGGACGCCGAGTTGGATGCGCGGGTCGCGCGCGGGACTCGCGGCCGCCGCGGCGAACGAGATGGACGGCGGAAAAATGAGCACCTCGTGGGCGCCGGCGCTCTCGGGAAGCGTGAGCCCGTCGAAGAACGCGCGCGTCTCCCGAGGACCATGGTTCATCTTCCAATTGCCCGCTATGACCGCCACGATCAGCCCCCATCCGTCAAGGATGACACACCTGGAAGCTCCGCGCCCGCCAGGAACTCGAGCGAGGCGCCTCCGCCCGTGGACACGTGGGTGATGCGGTCCGCCACCCCGGCGCGCTCCACCGCGGCCGCCGAGTCACCACCACCCAGGACCGCCGTGGCGCCGCCGTCGCACGCCCCGGCGACCGCCATCGCCACCGCGATGGTGCCCTGGGCGAACGCGTCGACCTCGAATACGCCCATGGGGCCGTTCCACAAGATCGTGCGGGCCCCCGCGATCTCGCGGGCGAAGACGTCCCGTGTGGCCGGGCCGATGTCTCCAATGCGGTCGCCGGAAGCCACGGCGGACCGCTCTACCACGCGCGTCGCGACGCCGTCGGAGATCTGGGCGCCCACCACACAATCCACGGGAAGGAGCAGACGATCCTCCGCCTTCTCGAGCGTCGCTCGTGCGAGTTCGACGCGGTCGTCCTCGACCAGCGACGCGCCGGTCTCGAGTCCGAGGGCTCGGAAGAACGTGTTGGCCATGGCACCGCCCACCAGAAGGCGATCGACGCGTGGCAGGAGCGCGTCGATGACGTCGATCTTCCCCGAGATCTTGGCGCCACCGAGAATGGCCACGAAAGGGCGCTCGGGCGAGGCCAGCGCATCGCCGAGAAAGCGCAACTCCCGCGCCATGAGCAGCCCCGCCACAGCCTCGCCGCCCTTCGCGCGCATCGCCTCGGCCAGGCCCGACGTCGACGCGTGCGCCCGGTGCGCCGCGCCGAAGGCGTCGTTGACGAAGAGGTCTCCGAGCGAGGCCCAGGCCGCGGCCAGCCCGGGATCATCGTCCGTGTCGCCCTTGAGGAAGCGCGTGTTCTCGAGGAGAAGGACCGCCCCATCGGTAAGCGCCGCGACCGCCTCGGTGGCGGCGGGGCCCGCCGGCTCCGGGACGAATCGTACCGGCCGGCCGAGCAACTGCTCCAGACGCACCGCGACGGGTTCCAGGGAGTAGCGGGGGTCGGGCGCCCCCTTGGGCCGTCCGAGATGGGAGAGGAGCACGACGCGCGCACCGGACTCGATCAGGAATTCAAGGGTCGGTAGCGTGGCGCGGATGCGCTGATCGTCCGTGATCGCACCCGCTTCCAGCGGGACGTTCAGATCCGCCCTGACGAGAATGGTGTGCCCCGTCAGCACGACGCGGTCGAGGTCGGTGAGAAGCTTCTTGCTCATACCCAAGGCCGGTTGGCGGAGAGATACGACGCCGGGCATGGACGCTATCAACGACGACCTCAGGAGGGTACGTGCCCTCCCGGGTCCGTGACCTGAAGATCCGGCGGGCGTGGACGATTCGTCGCGCTCCCGTTCGGAATCCCGCTCCCCTCCTCGCCGCTCCACCTGGGCCGGAACCGCACATCGAACTCCACCCAGGTTCCCACGGCCCTGCCGTACCGGCGCGCCGGTACGAACTCGAACGAGGGCGCGACCTGGACCGCGGCACGATCCAGTTCAGGCACACCGGACGCCTTGCCGACGTTC
>JBBSOM010000680.1:0-2616 GCA_038259715.1 Longimicrobiales bacterium | reverse complement strand
GTTCACGCAGCCGATGTGATGGAGCGCTACTCCCACGAGCTCCGGAAACTGCGCCTCGCGTCCGCGCTGGCGCAGAAGCGGAGCTTCTCCGTGCAGACCGACGGCATGGAACTGGGGCACGGCCTGCGCCTGGTGGAGATGGACGTACCCCCCGGCTTCCAGGGGCGAACGCTACGAGAGGCGGAACTGCGCGCCCGCCATGCGCTCGAGGTTCTCTACGTGCTCAAGGGTCCGTATCGGGCCCGGAAGCTCGCGGATCCAGACCTTCGATTGGACGCGGGCGACCGTATGCTCGTGATGGCCGAGGCGTCCACCCTGCGCGCGTTCCGCGAGGCATGGCCTCCCGCGGTTGCACCGACGGAGTAGCGGTCCGGAGCGCTAGAGCGCCAGGCTGATCGCGGTTGCCACGGCGGCGGCCATGACCGCGGTCCGGTGGATGCGCGCCGCCATACTCTTGACCGCCCGTACTTCGTCCGCGTCCCCGATTGCCTGGGGGCCGTCGTCCATGTCGCGCAGACCGCGCGATGCGAGGCCTACTCAGGTCTTCTCGCGATCTTGAAGGACACCCAGCATGCCGATCCAGAACGGCACGAAGAGGATCAGCCGTGCGATCCGGGGCGCCCCCAGCGACATGAAAGCCGCGAGCGATCCCATTCCGATGAGGAGGGTGGCCACGCCGACGAGTCGGCGGGCGCGTCGCTGCCGTGTACCGATATTGGGTACGCTGGTAATCGAACGCATGTCGAACCGTAACCTCGATGCAGCCCCGAAGCCACATAGAGGTGGCGCATCGGTTGCCGGGGATGCATCGTGCATGGGGTCGGCAGAGGCCGGCGTGAACGTACACATCCGGAGGTCGCGATGTTGGCGAATACGGCGAAACGGCGT
The DNA here is from genome assembly GCA_038259715.1 of Longimicrobiales bacterium. Taxonomy (GTDB): domain Bacteria; phylum Gemmatimonadota; class Gemmatimonadetes; order Longimicrobiales; family Gaopeijiaceae; genus SZUA-318. The sequence continues at coordinate 1,728 of JBBSOM010000680.1, read as the reverse complement.
GCACTGGTTCTCGGGCTGATCGTCGGGCTGAGTGCTTGCGCCAGCGGTAGTGGCGGTGGCTCGAGCCGCGGGGGGTCGTCCAATCACCTCGCGGCGGCGGACTTTGACGACTACGCGAACCAGGACATCCTCACGGTGATCCAGCGGATGCGCCCGAACTGGGTGCATCCACGCGGCGGGGGCACGGTTCAGGGCCAGGCCATGGTTCAGGTCGTTGTGGACGGGATGGTGCAGAACGGTGGGGCGGAGGTCCTGCGCAACATCCGTGCGTCCTCTGTGGACGAGGTCAGCTTCATGAACGCGAGCGACGCCACCACGCGCTACGGCACGAACATGGTCGGTGGCGTCATCGAAGTGAAAACGAAGCACTGACGGGGGCGAGGCGCCCCTTCCAGTCCGGCGCTGGGGTCCGCTCCCTTGGCGAATGTCTCAGAATCCGAGCGACAACAAGAAAAAGCCCAAGGTCGACTTCCAGAACGTCCGCGAGGAGGCCGCGCACCTGGTGCGCGAGCACCGCCGTACCCTCGCCGTCGGCCTCGTCCTGATGATCGTGAACCGACTGGCGGGACTCGTGATCCCGGCGATGCCGCGCTTTCTCATCGACGACGTCATCGGGCAGCAACGCTACGACATGCTCAAGTGGCTCGTGCTGGCTGCCGCGGGGGCCGCAATTCTGCAAGCGATCACGTCGTTTGCCCTGTCCCAGGTGGTGAGCGTGGCCGCACAGGGGGCCATCGCCAAGATGCGCAAACAGGTCCAGGCGCACGTGCTGCGCCTTCCGGTCGGCTACTTCGACTCCACAAAAACGGGCGTCCTGATTTCGCGGATCATGACCGATCCGGAGGGCATCCGGAACCTCGTCGGGACGGGACTCGTCCAGCTCATCGGCGGACTGCTCACCGCGGTGATCGCGTTCGGCATCCTGATCTCGCTGAACGTGAAGCTGACGCTGTCCACGGTGGCTCTGCTTCTCGTCTTCGCGGGCGCCATGGCGTTCGCGTTCAAGAAGCTGCGCCCGATCTTCCGGGAGCGCGGCGCGATCAACGCCGAGGTCACGGGCCGGCTGAACGAGACGCTCGGTGGTGTCCGTCTGGTGAAGACGTACGTGGCCGAGGACCGGGAGGAAGCGGTCTTCGGCGGGGGCGTCGACCGGCTCTTCAAGAACATCGCCTCGACCATCACGGGGACGTCCGCGGTGGGCGCGATGGCAACCGTCATCGTGGGCGCGATCGGCGTGATCATCCTCATGGTGGGTGGCCGCGCGATCATCGTCGGGTCGATGACCACCGGAGAGTTGTTCAGCTATGTGTTGTACGTGGGCGTGATGGTCGCCCCCCTCGTTCAGATTTCATCTATCGGCACGCAGATCACCGAAGCGTTTGCCGGGCTGGACCGGATCCACGAGTTGCGCCGTGTAGCCACCGAGGACGACGAGGACGACGAGCGCGACGCGATTCCCGACCTCGTGGGCGAGGTCGTCTTCGACGACGTCTGGTTCGAGTACAAGGACGACACCCCCGTGCTCAAGGGCATCTCGTTCGCCGCGCCGGCGGGCACCACGACGGCGTTGGTCGGGCCTTCCGGGTCGGGCAAGAGCACGCTCATCGGCCTGGTGATGGCGTTCTATCGGCCCTTGAAGGGTTCAGTGATCATCGACGGGCGCGACCTGACGGAACTGAAGCTCCGTCACTACCGCCAGTTCCTGGGCGTGGTCATGCAGGACAACTT
>JBBSOM010000679.1:0-2617 GCA_038259715.1 Longimicrobiales bacterium | reverse complement strand
GTTGTGGGGGTTGAGGTCGAGCGCACGCCGCCACAACAGCAGCGCCACATCCCGGTCGTTGGCCTTGTAGGCCAATGTCCCCAACCGCAGGTAGACATCGTCGCCGAGGCGCGGGGAGATTTTGACGGCCTTCTCGTATTGAACCCGCGCGCTCTCATGATCGCCCCGGGCCCAGGCCTGATCGCCCAGGTTCTTGTGCGCCTGAGGAGGCGTCGGGCTCACGGCGACCGCGCGCTTGTACAGGGCCTCGGCGGCATCCGCCTCTCCGCGACGCTCGAGCACTGCCGCGGTGTTGACCAGGATCGCCCCGGAATCGGGGTAGTGCTCCAGCCCCTCCCGCCCCACAGCGACCGCCGAGTCCAGGTCCCCGGCAACGGCCGACGCGAGTACGGTGAAGGTGTAGTAGATCGCCGACGGCTTCCTGAGCTTCGGCGCCGTGCGGTACGCTCGCAGCGACTCGAGAGCATTCGCCGTGTCACCCCCCTCTAGGTAGACGATACCCTTCAGCAACTGAAGGTCGTGATCGTCCGGGCGGGCGGTCCGGGCGACGTCGAGCGCACCGAGAGCCTCGTGGTATCGCCCCATGAGTTGGAGCACCAGAGCGCGGTTCCGTTGCACGGCGTAGCTGTCGCGCACGCTCCCGTGCACGGAGCTGAAGTGCTGAAGTGATTCCTCCAGGCGTCCGGCGCGACAGGCCATCAAACCGAGCATGAAGTTTGCGCGGGCTTGCTTCGGATCGACTTCGAGCGCCGCCAGGAACTCCCTGGTGGCGTCCTCCATCATGCCTGACCGGTAGAACGCGACGCCCAGGTTCAAATGCTCCTGGAGCAGTGCATCCCCCCCGGTTTCCGCTATGGTGGACTTCTCTCCGGAGCGGCTGATGAATCCGCCCTGGATCAGCCCGAACAGCGCCTTGCCCGTCTCGAACTCGACCAGGCCGGCCTCGTTCATGATCTCGGCGACCGTGCGCATGCCGTCGATCAACGGAAGGACCTTGTGCTGGTCCTTCGTGAGTTCCACCCCTTCCTCGCTGTCCTCAGGGTGCTTGTCGAGCTGGAAGACGATGTCGAACGACGGGATCTTCTTCTCGACGAGGCTCCACTCGTCAACCCGGCGTGCCCCTTCCATGAGAAGCGCGTCGATGTTGATGTCGACGAGAAAAAGCCCTTCCTCATCGGGCTTCTGGTCGGGGTCGAAGTGAAAGGAGCCCTGGTTCCAGGCGAACAGATGGTAGACGGCTTCCTCGATCTGCATCTGGACGAAGCGCTGCAGCTTGTTCTGATCGATGCTGTGCTGGTCGACGAGGACTTCACCCAGGCGCTTCCCCTTCGCGTGCGCCTGCCGCTCCACCGCAGCGGAGAGATCGTTGCGTGTGATCACATGGTTGCGGACCAGAAGCTCACCGAGCCGGTCCGGTCGGTTCAGCACGGAAGCCTGGATGACGCGGCCGTTCAGGAAGTAGATGTACCCGAAATTGGACCGATCCGTGATGCTGAGGCATCCGGTCTTCCGACTCATGCCGAGAAGTTGGCAGATGTCGGCCAGATTGACGTCCTGAAGGGAGCCCTCGATGGCCATCAGTGCCTCGGCCGGGGAAGTCGGCGCGCACCGAGGGAGTCGCTGCACCGGCGCGACAAGGCGCGACGACGAGGCATAGCAGCGCTATTCCGAGGAGGAGCAACGCCGACACCGCGCTCCAAAGGAGCGTGGTCGCGGTGGATGCAGCGGCTGCCGAATGCCGGCGAATTCCCCGGTCGAGGCACTAGTCCAATTCCTCCTGGAGTAGATCTTCGATCCTGGGCCAGTGCAGGACCACGTTCTCGGGAGAGGGAAACCACGCGCCGGCCCCGGAAGGAGAAGTCGCCTCGACCGGCGCAACGCGCGCTTCGGCAGGCCCTGTCGGAGCGGGTCCGGGGGCCCACGGCGCACGGCCCACGGCACTCCGCGGCCGCGAACCGTCGATGAAGAGCCCCGCGCGATCACCGGTTTCGATCTCGTCGAGTGGGGGTACGACGACGTTCGTGGCCTCGAGCGGATCCCTGTCGTCCCAGATGCCCCTCTCTTCGGCGGGCGCCGCCGACTCCACGAAGTCCAGGTCTCCCGCACCGGAGCCTTCGTCCACCTCCAGCACCAGACCACCCTCGAAGCGGGAACGCAGCCGATCATCGATCCGGGCGATCCCGGCCGGTGGACGATCGGCCGCGAGCAGGACGCGCGCACCACGTCGCTTGAGCGCCTCGAACAGATGGAAGAACTCGTCCTGGGCGCGCTCGGTCTCCGAAAGCGCCTCCATGCCGTGGACGAGCAGCAGATCAACGGTCCACCATCGCTCGCGCCACGCCCCGGCCACCCCAGCGCCCAGCGCACGGATGAAGTCCTCGGCGAACTCGTTCACGGAGGTCACGGCCATACGCGCACCGGGGTTGGATGCCTGAAACGTCCGCCCGGCGGCACCCAGCAGCGCGCGCCCCCGCTCCGCGTGCGGAGACCACACGTAGAGCGGATTGTACTCGGGCTTCGCGACGCCCACGAGCTGCTGCGTAGCTCGCAGAGCCATCCTGGGGAAGCCCTGGAGGTCCCCGAGGTCCGGCCCGTCGCCAAGCTTGCGAAAAGGCCG
>JBBSOM010000678.1:0-2618 GCA_038259715.1 Longimicrobiales bacterium | reverse complement strand
TGCTCCCTGACCTGCGCGCCGCGGTGGGACCGGACTGCCGCATCGATGCGTACACGGACCTCGCGGGCTTTCTCGACGTGTGGCGGCAGGCCATCCGCGAGCTTTCGGGGCCGGTGGAGCGCGTCGGTGGGCACGCGGACATCGCGGAGACCGCGGAGATGATGGTCGTCCGGCCGGATCTGGTGCGGACGGATCGAGCCGAGCCCGGCTACACCGGCGAAGTGGACGGCGCGCTCCTCGACCGCATGTTCGCCGACGGGATGCGCTCCGTCACCCGGAACGGAATCCTCGGAGACGCCCGGGGCGCGACGCCCGAGATGGGACGCCGCTGCATCCGGCGGGCCGCGGAGGCGGTCGTGCGGGGGCTGGGAAGGGAGTAGCGCCGCGCGGGTCGCGCGCGGGACGCGGCCGTGGCGCCGCGGACGCCGACCTTTTTTTCGGCCGCTGCTAACGCTTCAGGCCCGGTCCCCAGACGATCCGCCCCGGTTTCGCGCCGGTGACCTGCTCGTCTCGTACGATCTCGACGCCGTTCACGAAGACGTGCTTCATGCCCACCGAGATCTGGTGCGGGTCCTCGTACGTGGCCTTGTCGCGGATCGTGTTCGGGTCGAACACCACGACGTCGGCGTAGAGGCCGGGGCGGAGCACACCCCGGTCGTTGATGGACAACCGCGTGGCGACCGCCGAAGTCATCTTCCGGATCGCGTCCTCGAGGCTGAGTACGTGCTGCTCGCGCACGTATTGGCCGAGGATCTTCGGATACGTTCCGTAGGCCCGGGGGTGCGCGAGTTCCCCGCGCGCCTTCGCGCTATCGGGTTGCATGCCGCTCGCGTCGGTGCCGATCTTGATCCACGGCTGCTGGAGCTGCATCCGCACGTTCTCCTCGCTCATGAGGAAGAAGAGCGTGCCGACGCGCGCACTGTCGGCCTCGACGAGGTCCATCGCCGCCGTGACCCAGTCGGTGTTCATAGCCGCCGCGACCTCGCTGAGACGCTTGCCGACCCACTTCTTGTTGGCGTCCTTTTCGAAGCCTACGAGGAGCACGCCTTCGGGTCCGGCCTGCGTGCACAGGTTCTCCCAGTTGCTTGTCTGGTGCTCCACCTCAGCCTTGATCTTCGCGCGCTCGGCGGGGTCCTCGAGCCGCTCCTGCAACTTGCCGCCCTCCGACGCCGCCGGCGGGAAGCAGGCGCTCAGGCCCGTGCCGCCCGCCGTGTACGGGTACATGTCCGCCTGGACGTCGAGGCCTGCGGCGCGGGCACTGTCGATCTTGGCGACCTCCAGCGCCGCCTTGCTCCAGTTGGCCTTGCCCGCCGCTTTCAGATGGTAGATCTCGACCGGGACGCCTCCTTCCTTGCCGATGCGGATGGCCTCGTCCGTGGCCTCCAACAGGTCGTCGGCCTCGGAGCGCATATGCGTGATGTACACGCCTCCGTAAGGGGCCATGGCTTTGGCCTCCTCGATGAGTTCGTGCGTCGTGGCGTAGTTGCCGGGAGGGTAGATGAGCGCCGAAGCCATCCCCATCGCACCGTCCTCCATGGCGCGCCGCACGACGGCCCGCATCGTGTCCAATTCGGCGGGCGTCGGGTCGCCGATCGTCTCCTCCTTGGCATAGGTGCGCACCGTCGTCGCGCCCAAGAAGGAGCCGACGTTCGGAGCGATCCCGTGCGCCTGCATCGCCTCGAGCCATGTCCGGAAGGCGTGGGTGCCCACAAAGGTCTTCGCGACCGCCGCGCGCTCCGGCTCCTTGGGGAGATCATCGTCGGTGAGGTGTGCCGGGTTGAGCGGGGCAGGAGTACCGCCTTCGCCGAGAATCTCCGTGGTCACCCCCTGGGTGACCTTGCTCACGTCCCGGCCGTCACCGAAGAGGAACGCGCCGCCCGACTGCCCCTGGATGTCGATGAAGCCGGGCGCGACCACCAGTCCGGTGGCGTCGATGCGCTGGGTCGCCTGAGCCTGGGCGAGCATCCCCCGCGGCGTCATGGCCACGATGCGGTCGCCGCGGATGCCGACGTCACCATAGTGCCAAGCCGCGCCGGTCCCGTCCACGATCCGCCCGTTCTCGATGATCACATCGTACGCGCCGTCGCCAGCACCCTCCGTTCCGGTGCCGGTGCATCCGCCGAGCGTGAGGAGCGCGGCGGTCAGGCCGAGTCGAAGAAGACGGTGAGCAGGGGTCGCCAGGTGCACGGGGTCCTCCCGATTTTCGGGACGGGGTGGAATGAGCCCCGCAGGATACGCCGCCGCTTCCGGTTTCGATAGCTTTCGAGAAGCGAGGCCATCACGAAGCGAGGACCCATGATCCAGGTTGCGTGTCGCACTGCGGGGCTTGGTCTTCGCGCCATATCGAAGGAGGTTGCGGCTTGAGTGGACCCTTGCTCGCCGTCGTCATCTCACCGCATGGGTTCGGTCACGCTGCGCGGGCCTGTGCGGTCATGGAAGCCCTGTCGCGCCGTGTCGGTGCGCGTTTCGAACTCTACGCGGCCACGCCACAGTGGTTTTTCGACGACTCCGTCCACGGGCTCTATCGGATGCACGAACTCCGGGCCGAGGTCGGGTTCGTCCAGCGCTCGTCGCTCGAGTTCGACGGCCCTGCCACGGCGCGCGCGCTGGCCGCGCTC
>JBBSOM010000677.1:0-2619 GCA_038259715.1 Longimicrobiales bacterium | reverse complement strand
CGTGGTTCGGATCCCGGAGATTCCGCGGATGCTCCGGTCGCCGCCTGACATCCCATGGACCTCCCCTTCCTGACGCTCGACGTGTTCACGGATCACGCCTTCGGCGGCAACCCGCTCGGGGTGTTTCCGGACGCCACCGACCTGCCAACTCCGCTGATGCAGCGCGTGGCGCGGGAGATGAACCTCTCGGAATCCGTCTTCCTGGGACCTGCTGAAGGCGATGGCGATGCGCGCGTCCGCATCTTCACACCGGGGATCGAAGTCCCCTTCGCGGGCCACCCGACGGTGGGCACGGGCATCTATCTGGCCTCGCTCCTCGAGGACGCACCCTCGGACGGCACACGTACCGTCGTCCTGGAGGAAAACGTCGGTCTGGTCCCGGTCGACGTGAGGTTCGAGGACGGGGAGCCGGTCTTCGCGCGCTTCACCACAGCGCTCCTGCCGGAGCACCGGTCTTCCCCGGTCGACCCCGCCGAACTCGCGCGCATGGTGGGACTGGAACCGTCGGATCTCTCCACGGAGCTCGCGCCGGAGATGGTCTCGTGCGGCCTTCCCTACTACGTGGTGCCAGTCGCTTCGTTGGACGCGATTCGGCGCGCGGTGCTCGACATGGCCGCCTGGAAGCGGCTCGTCGCACATCAGTGGGCGGACCACGTCTATCTGGTGTGTATGGAGGCGGAAGGCAAAGACGTGGACGTGCATGTACGTATGTTCGCGCCTGCGGCGGGCGTCCCGGAGGACCCGGCCACCGGCTCTGCCGCCGCCGTACTGGGCGGCTATTTGTCGAAGGCGGACGGCAGCGAAGCGGGTAGCCTGCGCTGGACCGTGGAACAGGGTCTGGAGATCGGCCGACCGTCGATCCTTCATGTGGAAGCCGACCGCAGAGGCGGGAAGACGGCAGCGGTGCGCGTGGGCGGCTCGGCGGTCTTCGTGAGCCGCGGGGTGATGTCGGTTCCGGACGAGGAATGAAGGTTCGCTCGCCGCGGGAGGCGGCCGACTGATGGTGCGCGTGCTTCTCTGGACGGTGGGCGCCTTCGTGGCGATGGCGCTGATCGCCTTCGCCGTGGTGCCGCAGATGGTGGGCCGCAGGATGAACCGGACGCTGGACGGCGCGTCGGGGCCGGTATCGGCGGAAGCCCTGCATCTCCAGGAGACGCTGGACGTCGTGGACCTGCACTCGGACGCGCTGCTGTGGAATCGGGACCTGACGCGGCGCGGGAGTTGGGGGCACGTCGACGTCCCCCGGCTCATCGAGGGCCGGACTGCCGTCCAGGCATTCACCGCCGTGACCAGAACGCCGCGCAGGATGAACATCGACGCCAACGCCGTCGGCTCGGACAATATCACGCTCCTGGCGGTCCTGGAGCGGTGGCCGGTGCGCACATGGGGGAGCCTGACGGAGCGGGCGCTCTGGCAGGCCGAGAAGCTCGGAGACGTGGCCGCGAACAGCGGCGGACGCCTGGCGATCCTGCGGACGAAGCAGGATCTCGCGACGTTCCGGGCGCTGCACGAGGAGGAGCCGGGCACCGTAGCCGGTTTCCTGGGCGTCGAAGGACTACACGCGCTGGAGGGCGACCTTGCGAACGTCGATCGCCTCTACGCCGCGGGCTTCCGGTTGTTCGGGCTGACGCACTTCTTCGACAACGAGGTCGGGGGCTCGGCGCACGGCATGGCCAAGGGCGGGCTGACGGACTTCGGCCGGCAGGTGGTGGTGCGCGCGGAGTCGCTGGGCATCCTGATCGACCTGGCGCACGCCTCGCCGGCCCTCATCGACGACGTGCTCCGGGTGGCCACGCGTCCGGTGGTGGTGTCCCACACGGGCGTGAAGGGCACGTGCGACAACCCGCGGAACCTGGATGACCGGCAGCTCGCCGGAATCGCGGCGACGGGCGGCGTGGTGGGGATCGGACTCTGGGAGACGGCTTTGTGCGGCACCACCCCACCCGACTGGGCCCGCGCGGTGCGTCACGCGGTAGACGTCGCGGGCGTCGAGCACGTAGGGTTGGGTTCGGATTGGGACGGCGCCGTGACCGCGATGATCGACGCGTCCGGAACGGTCCATCTGACGCAGGCGCTCCTCGACGCGGGCTTCACCGAGGCCGCGATCCGATCGATCATGGGCGGCAACGCGCTTCGCTTGCTGGGCGAGTCGCTGCCGTCGGAGGCCGAAGCGTCACGGCGCTGACGCCGGATATCCTCCTGAGCGGATCCTGAGCGGATCGGTTGCCACCCCGGCTTCACGCCAACAGACTATCGGTGCGGGGTTGCAATTCGCACGGGCTAATGAAAATGAAGAAATTGGCGACGGATCTACGCTTTGACGCATCCACGGACCTCGCACGGAGGCTCCGGGAGTGCGTGCCTGGTGGTGCCCACACGTACGCGAAGGGAGACGATCAGTTTCCGGAGGGTATGGCCCCGGTCATCGAGAGCGGAAAGGGCTGTCGGGTCCGGGACGTGGATGGCAACGAACTCATCGAGTACGGGATGGGCCTGCGCTCGGTGGTCCTGGGCCACGCGCACCCCAGCGTGATCGCGGCCGCCGCCGCCCAGATGCGGAAGGGCACGAACTTCGTGCGGCCCGCCCGCATCGAACTGGAGTGCGCCGAGGCGTTCCTG
>JBBSOM010000676.1:0-2625 GCA_038259715.1 Longimicrobiales bacterium | reverse complement strand
GGCCTGGGGAACGCGGACTTCCTGTGGTATGAGCGCGACGTGTCCCGCAGAGACATCCTGGAGAGGCTGGCCATGGTGGAGCCGGCGTATTCCATGCGTTCGTCGTTCATGTACCAGAACCTCATGTACGCCACCGCCGGCGAAATTGTCGCCGCGGTGAGCGGCATGCCCTGGAAGGACTTCGTGCGCACGCGGATCTTCCAGGCGATCGGTATGGACGAGACCCTTCCGGTGCTCTCGGAGACCGAGGGCGAGCCCAACGTCGCCCGGCCGCACGACCGGGTCGACGGCAAGACCGTGCGCATCGAGAACGCGGCGGTCGATCCCGTCGCTCCAGCGGGTTCGGTCTGGTCCAGTGTCTCGGACATGGCCCGTTGGGAACGATTCCTGCTGGCCGGCGGCGTCACCGACGACGGCAAGCGGCTCCTGAAGGCGTCCACCGTGGACGCTCTGTTCGAGCCCGAGACCATGGTGACCGCGTCGGCGTTCTATCCCACTGCTCGGCTCACGCACCCGCACTGGACCACATACGGCTTCGGCTGGTTCCAGGAGGACTATCGGGGGGAGAAGGTCGACTTCCACACGGGGAGTATCGACGGCATGGTGGCCATCGCCGGGCTCATTCGGGACCGCAACCTGGGCGTGTACGTGTTGGCGAACCGGGACCACGTGGAGGTGCGCCACCCGCTCATGTATGCTGTCTTCGACCGGTATCTGGGTGGAGCGCAGCGGGACTGGAGCGCCGACATGAAGGTCATGTTCGATTCCCTGTCCGCCCAAGGGGAGGCCAGGCAGGCGAAGATCGAAGCGGAGCGGGTCGAGGGGACGTCGCCCTCCCTTCCGTTGGCGTCCTATGCGGGACGGTACACGGATCCGCTGTTCGGGGCGCTCATCGTCACGTCGACGCCGGACGGGCTCCGGGCGGACCTAGGACCTGGGCAACCGGGTGAGCTGGAGCACTGGAGCTATGACACGTTTCGCCTGCGCTTCGACGCACGCTGGCGGGGATGGACCTTGGGGACGTTCATCCTCGGGCCCGACGGCAAGGTGGCGTCGGTGCGCATCAACGGCGTCGAGCTGAAGCGTCGGTCGGACGCGGAGGGTGGCGTGTGACGCGGTCCGGCGCTGCGGTCGTGCTCGTGGTGGTGCTCGGACTGTCTTCAGGCGCGTGCAGCGACGCGGATGTTCCCGATCCGAGTCTGGCCGCTTATATCGACACGGTGGGCGCCGTGGACGCCCACGCCCACCCCATGGCCTGGGTCGCCCGGGGACAGCCCCCCGACACCGACTTCGACGCGCTTCCCCTGGACGGGCTGCCTGCCTTCGACGTCCCCGTCGGGTTACGGCCGGACAACCCTGTGTTCCGGACGGCACAGGTGGCGCTCTATCATCTTGACCCCACGCACAGGGGGGACGTGTTTGCAGCCGAGCGTGATTCCCTGCGTCACAAGGCCATGCTCGACCGCGGATCGGGGTTCGCGCCGTGGGTGCTGGACCGTGCGCATGTACAGCTGATGCTGGCCAACCGGGTTGCGATGGGAGCTGGCCTCCCGGCCGACCGCTTCGCGTGGGTGCCCTTTGCCGACCCGCTCATGTACCCGCTGGATACCGGCGTGGAGGCGGTGCGCACGCCGGACACGCGCGCGTTGTATCCGCTGGAGGAGAAGCTACTGGCGCGTTATCTGGGTGACCTGGGCATCGAACGCGTGCCCGCCACGTTGCAGGCGTACGAGGATCAGGTCGTGGGGCCGACGATCCGCCGCTGGAAGGACGCGGGCGCCGTGGGCCTCAAGTTCGAGGCGGCGTACCTCCGCTCGCTGGACTTCGCCCCGGCGGATGCCGGCGAGGCGGCGGCGATCTACGCCCGCTACTCGGAAGGCGGCACGCCCACCCACGACGAGTACACGCTGCTGGAGAACCACCTCTTCAAGGTCATCGCGCGGGATGCCGGGGCGCTGGAGTTACCGGTGCAGATCCACGCCACCGAGGGATTCGGTAGCTATTACTCCGTGCGGGGAACGTCGCCTTTGCTCCTGGAGAGCGCGTTCAACGATCCCGATCTCAGGGGCACCAACTTCGTCATCACGCACGGCGGGTGGCCCCGGGTCCGGGAGACCCTCACGCTCCTGGGCAAGCCGAACGTGTACGCCGACATCTCGATGATGGACCTGCTCGCCGAACCTCGATCGCTGGTCGATGCGCTCCGCCTCTGGTTAGGCGAGTGGCCAGAGAAGGTGCTTTTTGGCTCCGACGCCTACGACGGAGGCGATGCACAAGGGTGGGACCAGGTGCTGTGGGTCGCATCGCGGAACGCCCGTCGCGCCCTCACGGTCGCCCTCGACGGCATGGTGCGCGACGGAGAACTGACGCCCGAGCGCGCCAGGGACATCGCGCGCATGGTGCTCCGCGACAACGCGGTGAAGGTGTATCGTCTGACGCTGCCGTGAGGAGGAGGGTGTCCCGCGCCGCCGTGTGCGTGAGGGGGCGGCGCCCGGTCACGACGCATCGTCCCTCTATGGTTGAGACTGTAGGAGCGCGAGGAGTTCGGCCGGGGTGACGACCGGAATTGAATCGGAGTCGAAGTCGCGCGTGTTGCGGGTCACGAGGTAATCAGCGTCCGCATTG
>JBBSOM010000675.1:0-2626 GCA_038259715.1 Longimicrobiales bacterium | reverse complement strand
GAGGTCCGCAGGGAGCGGTTCGCCCGCGAGCGTGCCGAGCCGGTGGTACTCCTTCCACGCCGAGCCGGAGATGTAGCCGCGCACCACGCACTCCACGAGCACGGGCCGGGTGCGCCGCACCAGCATCGAGCGGCGCTCCCAGACCCTGCGGGTTGAGGAAAGGCCGGGGTGTCGCGCCACGATGACGTCCGGGTCCACGGCGATCAGGTGGTGAGCGACGCGCCCCGCTAGCTGCGAAAGCCACCACGCGGTGATGAGCGTCAGCACCTCCCCCTTCCGGGGGATCGGCCGGCTCATCACGACATCGAAGGCGCTCACGCGGTCCGAGGCCACCATGAGCAAGGTCTCTTCATCCACGGCGTACACGTCTCGCACCTTGCCGCGATGCAGGAGTTCGAGGTCGAGGTCGGTCTCGAGGATCGGGGTATTCATGAGGTCGTCAGACACGCACTTCCGCCTCCGTCATCCGGTCCGCCCGCTCCGCGTACCGGCTCAGCACCGGCGCGACCCATTCTTCGAGCATGTGCGCGACCTGTTCGGGCGCACGGCCGACGAAGCGGCGCGGATCCACCAGCGTTTCGAGTTCCGCCGCGCTCAGACCGAAGGCGTCGTCCCCGGCGATGCGTTCCAGGAGATCGGCCGGGGCTCCTTCCTCCTTCATGCGCCCGGCCGCCGCCATCGAGTGCCGGCGGATGCGTTCGTGGAGTTCCTGCCGGTCGCCTCCGCGGGCGGTCGCGTCCATGAGGATCGTCTCCGTGGCCATGAAGGGCAGGTGTTCGGCCAGGTTCCGGCGGACGACCTCGCGGTTGACGATCAGGCCGCGGGCGACGTTCTCGACCAGAACGAGCGCGCCGTCCAGAGACAGGAACGCGTCGGGAATCGAAAGCCGCCGGTTGGCCGAGTCGTCCAAGGTGCGCTCGAGCCACTGCGTGGCCGCGGTGAACGCCGGGTCTATCGACAACGTGATCACGTGTCTCGTGAGCGCGCAGATGCGTTCGGCGCGCATCGGGTTGCGCTTGTACGGCATCGCGGACGACCCGATCTGCTCGGACTCGAACGGCTCCTCGACCTCACGCAGGTGCGCGAGCAGACGCAGGTCGTGGCCGAACTTCGACGCGGACGTGGCGACGCCCGCCAGCGTGGACTGGACCTGATAGTCGACCTTTCTGGGGTACGTCTGGCCGCTGACCGGATACGACTCCTCGAAGCCCATGCGCCGACCCACCGCCGCATCGAGGGCGTCGACCTTCGCGTGGTCCCCGTGGAAGAGTTCGAGAAAGGACGCTTGCGTACCCGTCGTGCCGCGCACGCCCCGGAAACGCAGCGTGCCCAGGCGGAACTCGATCTCCTCGACATAGAGGAGGAAGTCGTTGTTCGACAGCGTGGCGCGCTTGCAGACTGTGGTCGGCTGTGCGGGCTGGAGGTGCGTGTAGCCAAGCGTGGGCACATGCGCGTATTCGCTCGCGAAGTCGGCCAAGGCCGCGATGCAGCGCACCAGCCGGTCCCTTACGAGTTTCAGGCCCTCGCGGTGGAGGATGAGGTCGGTGTTGTCGCCGATGAACGCGCTCGTCGCTCCCAGGTGGATGATCGGCCGGGCCGTGGGTGCGTCATCGCCGAAAAGGTGGACGTGCGCCATGACGTCGTGACGGAAGCGCTTCTCGTATTCGGCGGCCCGCTCGAGGTCGAGGTGGTCCAGCGAGGCGCGCATCTCCTCCACCGCGCCCGCCGGAATCGACAGGCCCAGATCCTGTTCCGACTCGGCGAGCGCGAGCCAGAGGCGTCGCCAGGTTCCATAGCGCCGTCCCGGGGAGAAGATCTCCTGCATCTCCCGGGAGGCATACCGGTCCGCGAGCGGATGGAGGTATCGGTCGTGGCCTTCGGTCACGGCGTTCCTTTCGGTCGTCTGGTCGGTCGTTTTGGCACCCGTCAACGCCAGTACAGATCGCGCGCAACATAACCCCCGTTGCGCTCCACGTAGATACGGACGGCTTGTTCGCCGTGAAGTCCCTCGAAGACCCGCTTCGCGTCGTCGGCGCTGGTGATGCGGGCGCGGTTCACCTGGACGAGCACATCCCCCGTCTGGAGCCCGAGTTGGCTCGAGAGCCGGTCCGAGATCGACGTGATGAGCGCACCGTCTTCACTCATGATACCGCGCTCGGCCCGAACCTGCGGGGTCACCGTGATCAACTGGATGTTCTGGAGCACGGTAACGCGCTCGGCGGTGACCGAGGGCAGGGCGGCCGCCTTCAGCCGCACCGGCGCCCGTCCGCCGTCCAAGCTCACGGTAAGTGGGTCTCCCGCGCGGAGGTCCAGGAGCACCGCCTCGAAGTCCAGCGGCGCCGACAGCGCCCGCCCGTTCGCGGAGAGGAGCCGGTCACCCTGCTGGATTCCGGCGGCCGTCGCGGGCGAGCCCGCCGCGACGCTCGAAACCCGCACCCCCCGCGTCCGCCCCCACTCATCCGCTTCGACGGGCTGGACATCGAAGCCGACCCAGGCTCGACGCACCTCCCCGTGGTCGACGAGATCGTCCGCGATGCGGAGCGCCCGGTCGATGGGGATGGCGAAGCCCATCCCCTCGCTGCCTCCGCTTCGCGTGAAGATCGACGCGTTGATCCCGACGACCTGG
>JBBSOM010000674.1:0-2627 GCA_038259715.1 Longimicrobiales bacterium | reverse complement strand
CCGAGCCAGGCGTCGGCCACCTGCCGGTACGCGTCCAGGCTGAACATGAGCGTGACGTTGACGTTGACGCCTCCTGCCAGCAACTCGCGGATGGCCGGCATTCCCTCGTCCGCCGCCGGCACCTTGATCATCACGTTCGGGCGGTCCAACCGCGCCCAGAGGCGGCGCGCTTCGGCCACGGTTCCAGCGGTGTCGTGGGCGAGACGAGGGGACACCTCCAGGCTCACGTAGCCGTCCGCCCCCGCCGACTCGTCGTAGACCGGGCGCAGGACGTCCGCCGCGCCCTGGATGTCCTGCACGACGAGCGTTTCGTACAGCGCGAGCGCGGACCGGTCCTCCTGCGCTTCGAGGGCCCCGAGCGCATCGTCGTAGTCGCTCGACCCGGAGAACGCCTTCTCGAAGATCGAGGGGTTGGAGGTGATGCCGCGAATACCCTCCTCTCGAAGCCGTTCCAGTTGCCCGCTGGTCAGCAGGTTACGTCGCATATAGTCGAGCCAGAAGGACTGTCCGTATTTCAGCACTGCCGACGCGAGCATGGCGCTTCCTCCTCTCTTCAGGACTTCAGGATTTCGAGTGCGCGTTGCGCCACGTGCTCGGGGGTGAAGCCGAACTCGCGCAGCACGCGGTCGCCCGGGGCGGATGCCCCGAAACGATCGAGCGCGATCACCGCCCCATGCGGTCCCGCGTAGCGGTCCCAGCCGAGGGGCGAAGCGGCTTCTACCACGACCCGGGCCGCTACCGCGGGAGGCAGGACCCCCTCGCGCCACGCGGACTCCTGCTCTTCGAACAGTCGGCGGCACGGCATCGAGACGACCCGCGGACGGAGGCCCCGCGCACGGAGGATCTCCGCCGCGTCGATCGCGATCGACACCTCGGAGCCCGTACCCAGGAGAATGACGTCGGGGTCATCGCCGTCCTCTTCCGCGTCCAGCACGTAGGCACCCCGTCGTAGGCCTTCTGCCGAAGCGAAACGGTTGCGGTCCAGGGTGGGCACGGACTGGCGCGTGAAGACCAGACAGGTGGGGCGGTGGCCCTGCTCGACGGCCACCTGCCATGCCCAGCGGGTTTCGTTGGCATCGGCGGGCCGGATGACGAGCAGGTTCGGGATCGCGCGCAGCGAGGCGAGTTGTCCGATGGGCTGGTGGGTGGGACCGTCCTCACCGAGGGCGACGCTGTCGTGTGTGAAGACGAAGATCGCGCCGAGGCCCGCCAATGCCGCGAGGCGGATGGCGGGGCGCATGTAGTCGCTGAACGTCAGGAACGTCGCCCCGAACGGGATGGGGCCCCCGTGGTACGCCATCCCGTTCACGGTGGCGCCCATCGCCGTGCTCGCGCACGCCGAAGTGGATGTTGCGTCCGTCGTATCCCCACGGTCCACCCGCGGTGCCCTGAGCGCCGTCGTGTGCGAGTTCGGAGGGTTCGAAATCGCCGAGACCGACGAGCATCGTGTACGTGGAGGGGTCGAGGTCTCCGGAGCCTCCCATCACCTCCGGGACCCGTTCGGCGATGCCGCGGAGGACGGACTCCCCGGCCTTGCGCGTCGAAATCCCCTTGTCGTCGGCTTCGAAGACGGGCAGGTCGGCAGCCCATCCATCGGGGAGCGTCCCCGCGAAGCGCCTCTCCAGTTCGAGCAGGAGCTTCGGATGCTCCGTGCCGTACGCCGCCCGCCGCTGATGCCACTCCTCATGCGCCTCGCGCCCCTGTTCGACGGCCCCCATGTGCTCGGCGACTTCGGACGGTACGTAGAACTGTGCGTCCTCCGGCCACCCGAGCGCTCGCTTCGCTGCACGCGTCTCGTCCTATCCCCAGGGGCGACCCATGCGCCTTGAACGTGCCCTGTTTGTGCGGGGCGCCGTATCCCAGGATGGTTCGCACGGCGATGAGGGACGGACGTGCAGTCTCACGGACGGCCTCGCGGAGTGCCCCCTCGATCGCCCCCAGGTCGCTGCCGTCCTCCACGCGCTGCACCTGCCAGCCGTACGCCTCATATCGTTTCAGCACATTCTCGCTGAACGTCACGGACGTCGTGGCCGAGAGCGTCACTTGGTTGTCGTCGTACAGGACGACGAGCTTGCCGAGCCGAAGGTGCCCCGCGAGCGAGCCTGCCTCGGACGTCACCCCCTCCATCAGGTCCCCGTCGCTGGCGATCACCCACGTGCGGTGATCCACGATCGGGTGGCCCGGCCGGTTGTACCGGGCTGCCAGGTGCGCCTCGGCGATGGCCATCCCCACGGAGTTGGCGAGCCCTTGTCCCAGTGGCCCGGTCGTGGCCTCGACCCCCGCGGTGAGCCGTGACTCCGGGTGGCCGGGGGTGCGGCTGCCCCACTGCCGGAACCGCTTCAGTTCCTCCAGCGGGAGGTCGTACCCGGTGAGGTGCAGGAGCGCGTACAGCAGCGCGGAGCCGTGACCGGCCGAGAGCACGAAGCGGTCGCGGTCCCACCACGTGGGGGAGTCGGGGTCATGGCGCAGGTACCGGTCCCACAATACGTAGGCCATGGGCGCCGCGTCGAGCGGCAGGCCCGGATGCCCCGAATCGGCCTTCTCCACCATGTCCACCGCGAGGAAGCGGATCGTGTCGACGCAGCGTTGGTCGAGGGCGTCGAAGCTCATGGTGCGGTCCTCCTGTG
>JBBSOM010000673.1:0-2630 GCA_038259715.1 Longimicrobiales bacterium | reverse complement strand
GTGGGCGCGATCGGGCTGGCCCCATCCTCCCCCAACATCGTGTACGTGGGCATGGGCGAGGCGTGCATCCGGGGCAACGCGTCCATCGGGGACGGCGTCTACAAGTCCACCGACGGCGGCGCGACCTGGTCGCACCTGGGCCTTGAATCCACCAGCCAGATTGCACGCGTACGCGTGCACCCGACGAACCCGGACGTGGCTTACGTGGCGGCACTGGGTACGCCGTGGGGCCCGAGCCCGGACCGGGGCGTGTACCGCACGAAGGATGGCGGGAGTACCTGGCAGAAGATCCTCTTCCGGGACAATGACACCGGGGCCATCGATCTGATCCTGGACCCGTCGAACCCCGACGTGATCTACGCGTCGCTCCTCCAGTTGCGCCGCTACCCGTGGGGCTTCACCAGCGCGGGTCCGGGCACGGGACTCTTCAAGTCCACGGACGGGGGGGACCACTGGACCGAACTGACCGCCAACCCGGGGCTGCCCGATGGTCTCAAGGGACGTATTGGCGTGACGGTGTCGCCGGCGATGCCGAATCGGGTGTGGGCGATCATCGACGCCGAGTTGGGCAAGAAGGGCGTCTTCCGCTCCGAGGACGGTGGGGCCACCTGGACCCGCACCAACGAGGATGCCGACCTCACGCAGCGGCCCTGGTACTACCACCACATCTTCGCCGACCCGCAGGACGCGAACACCGTCTGGGTCCTCAACGTGAACCTGTGGAAGTCGACCGACGGTGGCGTGACGTTCGAGGAGATCGACATCCCGCACGGCGACAACCACGACCTGTGGATCGACCCCGAGAACCCGTTGCGCATGGTCGAGGGCAACGACGGTGGGGCCGTCGTCTCGTTCAACGGCGGCACGTCGTGGTCGTCGAACATGAACCAGCCCACGGCCCAGCTCTACCATGTGGCGGTGGACAACGGCTTCCCCTATCGGCTCTATGCGTCTCAGCAAGACAACACCACGATCTCCGTGCCCAGCCGCTCCGACTATGGGTCGATCACGCTGGAAGACTGGTACACGGTGGGCGGCGGAGAAGACGGATACGTGGCCCCGCGCACCGACAACCCCGACGTGGTCTATGCCGGCGACCACCACTTCGTGTACCGCTACGACCACAAGACCAAGCAGATCCGGGACATCTCCCCGAACCCCGAGACCTACTACGGGTGGGGCGCGGCCGACATGCTGTACCGGTTCTGGTGGACGTACCCGGTCATGACGTCGCCCCATGACCCGGACGTGCTGTACGTCACCTCCCAGTACGTGCACCGGACCACCGACGAGGGTCAGAACTGGACGGTCGTCAGCCCGGACCTCACGCGCGCCGACCCGAGCACCATCGAGGTGACGCCGTCCTACGAGCACCCCGAACCGGGCAAGTACTGGGGGCCCATCACGCGAGAGGCCTACGGCCCGGAGTGGTACGCCACGATCTTCGCGTTCGCGGAGTCTCCGGTGCAGGCCGGCGTGCTGTGGGCCGGCTCCGATGACGGGTACATCCACGTGTCCCGGGACAACGGCGCTACGTGGACGAAGGTCAACATCCCGGGGCTCCCCGACTTCACGCTCATCAGCATCATCGACCCTTCGCACCACGCGCCGGGGACGGCGTACGTCGCGGCAACCCGGTACAAGCTCGACGACCAGACGCCTTACCTCTACAAGACGAAGGACTATGGGGCCACGTGGACGCGCATCACCGACGGCATTCCCGACGGAGACTTCACGCGGGTGATCCGCGAGGATCCGGAACGCGCCGGGATCCTCTACGCCGGTACGGAGCGGACGGTTTACGTCTCGTTCGATGACGGAGGGCACTGGCAACCGCTGAACCACGGCCTGCCCGTCGTTCCCGTGCACGACATCCAGGTGAAGGACGGGGACCTGGCCATCGCCACACACGGACGTTCGTTCTGGATCCTGGACAACGTCGCACTGATCCACCAACTCGACGCCGGCGCGCTGGCCGATGCCGCGCACCTGTTCAAGCCGAAGAACACCGTGCGCTTCCGCGACGGCGCCAGCCTGGTCGCGTCCTTCGGGGGAGGAGCGGCCGAGGGCCGTAATCCACCGAGCGGCGTGGTGATCCCCTACTTCTTCCGGAGTCGCCCCGCGGGCCCCGTGACGATCCGTATCCTCGCGGGCCAGGAGGTGGTGGGCACGGTCGACAACGCCCCCGCCGCCGCCGGGGGCAACCGCTGGGTGTGGAACATGCGCTACCCCCCTGCGAGAGTCCTCGACGACGCGGTCTTCCAGGGGAGCGCGCAGGGGCCACTCGCCGCGCCGGGTACTTACACGGTCGAACTCACCGCCGGCGGGCAGACGCAACGGCAGACGTTCGAGATCCTCCGCGACCCTCGTATCGCGTACACGGACGCCGACCTGGTGGCCCAGCACGACTTCCTCATCCAGGTGCGCGACAAGCTCTCCGAGACCATGGATGTGGTGAAGCAGATCCGTGACATGCGGGCCGACGCGACGCGCCGTGTGCAGACCGCCGGCGGTCGCAAGGAACTGGTCGACGCCCTCCAGGCGCTCAACGACCAGTTGTATCCGCTCGAGGAGCGCCTCGTGCAGTACCGGGCCCGAGCGAACCAGGACCTCATCGCCCAGCCGACCGG
>JBBSOM010000672.1:0-2631 GCA_038259715.1 Longimicrobiales bacterium | reverse complement strand
CGGAACCTGACGCCGAGTCTGACCGTGCACCTCGACCCCAAGCACGTGCTCGGGCTCGCGACCGACCTGGGCACCCGCACGGCCCACTGGGCCATCCTGGCGCGCTCGCTCGGGATCCCAGCCGTGGTGGGCCTGGGTCGTGTCACCCAGGTGGCCAAGGAAGGGCAGGAGGCCATTCTGGATGGCCGCATCGGGCGGATCGTGCTCGGACCGGACGAGTCGGACAAGAAGGCATTCCGGGCGCGGCGGGTGAGCCTCAAGCGCTGGCAGGAGGAGGCTGCCGACCTCGCCGACATGGAATCGGTCACCGCGGACGGCCAGCCCGTGGCGCTTCGCGCGAACCTCGACCTTCCGGCCGACGCGGCCGAGGCGCGCGCGCAAGGAGCGGAGGGAGTCGGGCTCTTCCGGACGGAGTTTCTGGTGGTCGGGCGCAATACCATGCCGGGTGAACAAGAGCAGTACGAAGCGTACCGAAGCGTGGCGGAGGCCTTTCCGAACGGGACCGTCTACATCCGGACCTTCGACCTGGGCGGGGACAAATTTCCGATCTTCCTGCATATGCCACAGGAGGAAAACCCCTTTCTGGGTTGGCGCGCGATCCGCGTTTGTCTGGATGAACCCGAGTTGTTTCGTACGCAGCTCAGGGCTCTGCTGCGGGCGACAGTGCACGGGGACGTGCGCATCATGCTCCCATTGGTCAACGACGTGGACGAAATCCGTCAGGTGCGCGCGCTCCTCCAGGAGGAGGAGGCGAAGCTCAAGGCCGAGGGGATCCCTTTCAATTCCGGGTACAAGCTGGGCGTCATGATCGAGACGCCCGCCGCCGCGCTGGACGCGGCCGAACTCGCACGCTACAGCGACTTCTTCTCCATCGGAACCAACGACCTCATCCAGTACACCCTGGCGGTTGACCGCACCAACGCGCGTATTGCCAAGCTGTACAATCCATTCCACCCGGCCGTCGTCCGCCAGATCCACTCGGTTGCGACGGTGGGGCGGACCGCCGGCATCGAAGTGAGCGTGTGTGGCGAACTGGCCGCCAATCCGCTCGGCGCGTTCCTGCTCATGGGCCTGGGCATCACCTCGCTTTCCGTGGCCTGGCAGTCGCTCCCGGAAATCAAGAAGGTGGTGCGGGACATCCGCATCGAGGACGCCCGCAAGGCCGCTCGCAAAGCCATGGCCGCACCCACGAGCGCGGATGTCACGCGCTGCCTCGTCGAGGGAATCGGAGACTCCGTGGACCTCAAGGTCTTCTCAGGTCGTTGGAGCTTGTCGGTCCCCCTCTAGGCGGGTTACCGTTCGGGTCGTTTTCGGCACCATCCATTCATGTCCCGCAGACGGATCTGCCCCTTGAGCCGTACGCTTTTCAC
The DNA here is from genome assembly GCA_038259715.1 of Longimicrobiales bacterium. Taxonomy (GTDB): domain Bacteria; phylum Gemmatimonadota; class Gemmatimonadetes; order Longimicrobiales; family Gaopeijiaceae; genus SZUA-318. Next base: position 1,261 of record JBBSOM010000672.1, on the reverse strand, counting down.
ATCCGAGTCCGTGACGGAAGGTCATCCCGACAAGATCGCCGACCAGATTTCGGACTCCGTGCTGGATCACCTCCTCGCGAAGGACCCGCTCTCGCGCGTAGCGTGTGAGACGCTCGTGACCACAGGCATTGCGATTGTCGCGGGCGAGGTCACCACCAATGCGTACGCACACGTGGCCGACATCGTGCGTGATACGCTGAGGCGCATCGGGTACACGAACTCGAAGCACGGCATCGACGCGAACACGTGCGCGGTCATGACGAGCCTCGACCGCCAGTCTCCCGACATCGCTCAGGGCGTCGATACGGGTGGGGCGGGGGACCAGGGCATGATGTTCGGCTACGCCTCGGACGAGACCGCGGAGCTGATGCCCGCGCCCCTCCAGTTCTCGCACCGGCTGGCCCAACGGCTGGCCACCCTGCGCAAGAGTGGGGAACTGGCGTGGCTCCGTCCGGACGGCAAGGCGCAAGTCACGGTCGAATACGAGGGCGATCGCCCTGTGCGGATCCACACGGTCGTGATCAGCACCCAGCACGACGAGGACGTCGATCAGGCGGAAATCGTGGCCTGCGTAAAGCGCGATGTGATCGCCCCCGTGCTGCCGGCGGATCTGTATGATCCCGCGACGTGCGTGACGCACATCAACCCGACCGGTCGGTTCGTGATCGGTGGCCCCCACGGCGACGCCGGGCTCACCGGCCGCAAGATCATCGTCGACACGTATGGCGGCATGGGCAGGCACGGCGGAGGCGCGTTCAGCGGGAAGGACGCGACCAAGGTCGACCGTTCCGGCGCGTACGCGGCGCGGTGGGCCGCCAAGAACGTCGTCGCGGCGGGCCTCGCCCGTCGATGCGAGATCCAGCTCGCGTACGCGATCGGTGTCGAGCAACCGGTTTCCATCCACATCGACGCGTTCGGTACGTCCGAGATGGACGAAGCCACCCTCTCCAAGGCGGTTCGCAAGGCCTTCGATTTCCGCCCGCTGGCCATCATCGAGCACCTGGGCCTGCGCAATCCGATCTTCACGCCTACTGCCGCGTACGGTCACTTCGGCCGTGTGGCCGAACAGCGCGCGCCGGATCTCCCGGGAGCGGAGGGATCCACCGAAGCCGGGAAGCCGGTGTGGTTCTTTCCCTGGGAGCGGACCGACCGGACCGACGCGCTGCTCGAGGCGATCGGACAATAGTTCGGGCGAAGCGAGGTATCCCGCGGATCGGTACCTCGCGCCGCTCGACGTAGCCGGGAGAACCCGCACGACGTT
>JBBSOM010000671.1:0-2640 GCA_038259715.1 Longimicrobiales bacterium | reverse complement strand
GACACCGAGCGCATGCGCCAGGAGGCCGAGGCATACGGCACCCTCACCGTCACCGCGGCCTCCGACGCCGACGTGTGCGTGGTCAACACATGCACGGTCACCAACCGGGCCGACGCCGACGCCCGGCGCCTGCTCGGCCGCCTGCGCCGGGAGAACCCGGATTTGCGCCTCGTCGTCGCGGGTTGCTCGGCGGCACTGCGCGCCGACGAATATCGCGCGATGGAAGGTGTCGTCGGCGTCGTTCAGGGGCACGACCCTGTCGCGGTGGCTACCGCGCTTCTGCCGCCGGTCGCGGTGCCGCCGGCCGCCCCCGTGCGGTCCGGCCCGGTTCAACTCGAGTTGAGGGCGTCCCTGGATCGGATCGACACCGAGCCGATCGGCGGGGAGCTCCTCCGGCGCCGCGTCGGCGCTACCCGCGGCTGGCTCAAGGTGCAGGACGGGTGCGACCGGAAGTGCTCCTTTTGTGCGACGCGGCTCGCGCGCGGCGAGTCCCGCTCCCGGGACCCGGAAGACGTGGTCGCCGAGGCCCGCCTGCTCGCGCGTTTCCACCCGGAACTGGTCGTGACCGGCATCCATATCGGTCACTATGGCCGGGATCTGGAGCCCGCATGGACCCTCGGCCGGCTCGTCGCCCTCCTTCTGGAACGGGTCCCGGGGCCGCGGTTCCGGCTGGGAAGTGTGGAGGCGACCGAGGTGGACGACGACCTTCTCGGACTGTTGGCGACGTCGGGAGGTCGCTTGGCGCCCCATCTGCATATGCCCTTGCAGAGCGGAGCGGACCCGATACTGCGGCGCATGCGTCGTTGGCACACCCGGGAACAGTATCGCACCCGCGCGCTCGACATCGCGGCCCGGGTCGGCGACATGGGGCTCGGGGCCGATGTCATCACCGGCTTCCCGGGGGAAACGGAAGACGACCACGCGTCCACCCGGCGCCTGATCGAGGAGTTGCCCTTCACCTACCTCCACGTCTTTCCGTTCTCACCCAGGGACGGCACCACGGCGACCGACCTGCCCGATCCCGTACCTCAACGCGTGGCGGGTGAGCGTAGCCGGGACTTGCGCATGCTGGCTCAGGAAAAGAGCGAGGCTTACCGCGATTCACGATCCGGGCGGCCCGCGTGCGTCGTCCTGGAGGGAAAGGGCGGCACTGCGCTGACCGGCGACTATCTGCGCGTGGAGGTTCCGGAGCCTCCGGCGGCTCCGTCCGGCTTGTTGGAGGGTACCCTGCGAGGAAGCGGTGCGGATCTGTATATTGCATGGCCCCGCTCGAACCCTATCCTGTGAAGGTATGAGCACGACCGACCGACCGCGCCGCGCCTACGTCGAGACGTACGGCTGCCAGATGAACATCGCCGACGGCGAACTGATGGAAGGTATCCTCGCCGAGCGCGGGTACCGGATCGTCGGGTCGCCCGAGGAGGCGGACGTGGTGCTCGTGAACACGTGTGCGGTCCGGGAGCATGCGGAACGGCGCGTCATGGGCCGCGTCGGCCAACTCAGCGCGCTCAAGCGGGATCGCCCCGACGTCGTCATCGGCGTGACCGGATGCATGGCGCAGCGCCTGGGCGAAAGCCTTCTGGAGCGAACCGGGCAGATCGATCTGGTCATGGGGCCGGATGGGTACAGGAGTCTGCCGGAGGCGCTCGAGAAGCTCGGCGTGCCGGCGGCCGGGGTCGCCGCACCTGCGCGGCCTGCCCGCCGCTCCCGGCAGCTCGCCGTGCTCGACCTCAACCTGGGCGAGAACTACCAGGGCCTCGAACAGCGACGAAAGGAAGGCGCGTCCGCATGGATCCCCATCCAGCGGGGATGCGACCACCGATGCACGTTCTGCATCGTGCCGTATGTGCGTGGGCCCGAGAAGAACCGGAGCGCCGAGGACGTGCTCGCCGAGGTGCGGGGGCTCGCCGACGGCGGCGTCAGCGACGTGACGCTCCTCGGCCAGACCGTCAATTCGTACCGCTGGGAGGGGTGGGATTTTTCCCGCTTGCTCCGGCAGGTCGCGCGCGTGGACGGGATCCGCCGCGTCTGGTTCACGTCACCGCATCCGAACGACGTCACGCCGGAGCTGGTCGAGGTGATGGCCGGGGAGCCCACCGTGTGCGAACTCCTCCACCTCCCCGCGCAGTCGGGGTCGAACCGCACCCTGAAGCGGATGCTTCGCCGGTATACGGTCGAGACGTATCTCGAAAAGGTCGAACTCGTCCGGCGCGAGATTCCCGGGGTGGCGCTGACGACGGACCTCATCGTCGGCTTTCCGGGGGAAACGGACGAGGAGTTCCGCGCCACGCTCGACCTGATGCGCGAGGTCCGATTCGACGACGCGTACACCTACAAGTATTCGCTGCGGGAGGGGACGCCCGCCACGCGCCTTCCCGCGGAGGATTTCATCGATCCGGATGTCGCGCAGGCGCGTCTCGCGGAACTGATCGAGGTCAGCCGGGGCATCCAGGCCGAGCTCAACGTCCTCCAGGTCGGAGGTGAGGTCGAGGTCCTGGTGGAAAAGGAGGCCCGAAGCGAAGGGCACATGCTCGGACGGACCCGGCGCAACAAGGTGGTGGTCTTTCCGGGAGATCCGGCGTGGGTCGGTACCTACCGGCAGGTGGTGCTCGATCGGACGACGGGCGCCACGTTCGTGGG
>JBBSOM010000670.1:0-2643 GCA_038259715.1 Longimicrobiales bacterium | reverse complement strand
GGCTCCGTAGCCCTGGTGGCCCTGGCGCGGGCACTGCGCGGCGTGACGCTGCGCCACCCTCTCCTCTTCGCCGCGTTCGACGCGGAAGAGGAGGGGCTGCAGGGAGCGCGCGCGTTCGTCTCCGCGCCGCCCGTTCCGCTCGATTCGATCGCGCTCGACCTCAACATGGACATGGTGGCGCGCACGACGGGCGTGCTGTGGGCGTCCGGCTCGCACTGGACACCGGCGCTCGGGCCCGTGCTCGAGCGCGTGGCCGCCGAGGCGCCCCTGACGCTGAAGCTCGGCCACGATGCGCCGGGCGTACCCGGACAGGAGGACTGGACCTCCTCCTCGGACCACGGTCCCTTCCACGACGCGGGCATCCCGTTCGTCTACCTCGGCGTGGAAGATCACCCGGACTACCACCGCCCGACCGACGACTTCGAGAACGTCGACCCCGGGGAGTACATGGATGCGCTCCGGACCGTCGCCATGACATTGTTGGCCCTCGACGCCGCGCTGCCGTGAGCACCCGGACCCGCCCCCGCTTCCACCTCCCCCACCCGCTGGTCCTCCTGTCCGGGTGCGTGCTGCTGGCCGCCGCGGGGAGTTGGGTCCTCCCGGCGGGCGAGTACGACCGTCGACAGGACGCGGCGACCGGGCGCACCGTTGTGGTGGCTGGGACGTACCACCGCGTGGAGCGGACGCCCGTCGGTCCCTTCGCGGCCGTCGTGTCCCTCCCACGCGGCCTCATCGAGGCGGCGGACGTGGTCTTCCTGGTCGTCCTGGTTGGCGGCGCGTTCACTGTGGTCGACGAGACCGGCGCGCTCAAGCGCGGGGTGGGCAGCCTCATCCGCTTGCTGCGCGGACGCGACCTCATGGTCATCCCCATCGTGTCGCTCCTCTTCGCGATGGGGGGCGTGGTCGAGAACATGCAGGAGGAGATCATCGCGCTGGTGCCGGTTCTCCTCGTGCTGACGACGCGGTTGGGCTTCACGCCTCTGGTCGCGGTGGCGATGTCCGCCGGGCCGGCCTTCGTCGGCTCGGCGTTCAGTCCGATCAATCCGTTCCAGGTGCAGATCGCGCAGAAGCTCGCCGATCTGCCCCTGCTCTCGGCGGCAGGATTCCGCATCGCATTTCTGGTCCTGGCGCTCACGCTGTGGATCGGCGCCACCCTGCGGTACGCGGCCATGACCCGCGTCGAGGCCCGCGAGGCCGAAGCCTCCCGGTCAGAGCCGCTCACGGGTGCGGACAAAGTCGCGCTCGCCGTGGTGTTCTCGACCTTCGTCTTCGTCGTGCTCGGCATCCTGAGGTGGGGCTGGGGCTTCAACGAGCTGTCCGCGGCCTTCTTCATCATGGCCGTGATCGTCGGCGGTCTGTGTGGGCTCGGCGTGCAGGGGACCGCCCTCGCGTACGTGAAGGGGTTCCAGTCGATGGCGTACGCCTCGGTGCTCATCGGATTCGCGCGTGCGATCTTCGTGGTGCTCCAGGACGGGCACATCGTCGACACGATCGTGCACGGACTCTTCCAGCCGCTCGCCGGACTGCCGGTCTTCGCGTCGGCGCTCGGCATGATCGGTGCACAGGCCGTGATCCATGTGCCCGTGCCCAGCGTGAGCGGCCAGGCGGTGCTGACCATGCCCGTGCTAGTCCCTCTGTCCGACCTGCTCGGCATGTCCCGGCAGATCACCGTGTTGGCGTACCAGTACGGCGCCGGCCTGTGCGACCTGATCACGCCGACCAACGGCGCGCTCTTGGCCATCCTGGGGGTGGCCGGGGTACGCTTCGAGGAGTGGGTCCGCTTCACCGCGCCGCTCTGGCTCGCGCTGACCGTGCTCGGCGCGGTGTCGATCGGCGTCGGCCTGGTCATGGGGATCTGAGGTGAAACTCCACCGCAACGTCTGGGTCGCCAGCGCGACCAGCTTCCTCGCGGACGTGTCCAGCGAGATGCTGCACAACGTCCTTCCGCTCTTCCTGGCCAACGTGCTCGGCGTACGCACGTGGGCGGTCGGCGTGGTCGAAGGCAGCGCCGAATCCACGGCCAGCGTGCTCAAGCTCTGGTCCGGATGGCTCTCCGACCGGCTCGGCGCCCGCAAGTGGTTGGCGGTGGGCGGATACGGCATCTCGGCGGCGTCCAAGCCCTTCTACGTGCTGGCCGCGTCCTGGCCGGCGGTCGCGCTCATCCGGTGGGCCGACCGGGTCGGCAAGGGCGTCCGCACCGCACCGCGCGACGCCTTGCTCGCGGATTCCGTCGGGCCCGAACAGCGCGGCCTCGCGTTCGGCATCCACCGCGCTTCGGACACCGCGGGCGCCGTGGTCGGGCTGGCCGCGACGCTGGCGATCGTGCACTTCACGCAGGGAAGCGACGCCCTGCTCGAGCGCGGCACCTTCCACCGTCTGGTGCTCTGGAGCCTCGTCCCGGCCTTCCTGGCGGTCGCGATCCTCGCGGCCGGCGCGCGCGACGTACCGATCCCCGGGAATAACGCGGCACCGGGCCCAAAGCTCACCTTCCGAGGGCTGGGCAAGGGATACGGGGGCTTCGTCATCGCGTCCGCGGTCTTCACGCTCGGCAACTCGTCGGATGCGTTCCTGATCCTGCGGGCGCAGGAGCGGGGCCTCGGCGTGATGGGGCTCCTCTGGATGCTCCTGGCCTTCAACGTCGTC
>JBBSOM010000669.1:0-2651 GCA_038259715.1 Longimicrobiales bacterium | reverse complement strand
GTGCGACCGTTCAGCACGTTGACCGTCCCTGGACCGAGAGGTGCCCGATGTCGGACCTACAATCTCTGCTGAAGGAGCTCGGCGGCTCCAATCTGTCGGATCTCAGCCGCGCGCTCGGAGGCGCCGACGAGGCCAAGGCCCGCTCCGCCCTTTCCATGGGGTTGCCCGCGATTCTGGGCGCGCTTCAGCGCAACGCAGCCCGCCCAGGGGGTGCCGAAGCACTCGACAAGGCGCTCGAGCAGGATCACGACGGCTCGGTGCTCGACAATCTCTCGACGGTGTTCAAGGGCGCAGGCAACGCCGATGGCGACGGGATCCTGCGCCATGCGCTGGGCGACCGGCGCGGCGCGGTAGAGGAGGCGGTCAGCCGCCACAGCGGGCTCGACAAGGCCCAGGTCGGGAAACTCCTGGCTATGGTCGCACCGCTCGTCATGGGGCATCTGGGTCGTGCGCGGCGCAGCGCGGGGGGGGGCGGCGGCGGACTCACCGACCTGCTCCAGCGGGAGGGTCAGGCGGTCACGAGCGGCGCGCCCGGTCTCGGCGGCCTCATAAGCCTGCTCGATCGTGACGGGGACGGTAGCATCGCCGACGATGTGGGAGGGATCGCCAAGGGCATCCTCGGCGGCATGCTGAAGGGGAACAACTGAGGGAAGGCTGAGCGGCGGGCGCCGTGGACTACCCCTCCAGAACCTTCCCCACGCGCTTGAGCATGTGCTCGATCCTGGAGTGGATGGGCCCGAAGGCCAGGGCCACGACGCCCGCGCCGATCCAGTTCCCCATGCCGCTGGCCAGCCCCAGCCTCGTGACCAGGACCGACTGGACGGCTTCCTCGACGCCGGCGAAGAGCATCGTCATCGCAATGAACATGAGGGCATAGGCGGTCGTCTTGTTGATGATGGGGCGGAGGTCGAGGGCGCCCGAGTAGAAGATGGCCAGCGCCATCCCGGTGAGGTTGATGCCCGCGGTGAAGGGGGCGTAGGTGGCCGCGACGATGGGGGCGGCCGCGTTGATCACCGCGATGTCCGAGAAGCCGGCGATGAGCCCCAGGACCACGGCGAGCGTCACCCACAGCGCGGTGATGATGGCGGCCAGCGCCACCCAGAGTAGCCGCCGCATCTGCTGGGCGTCGGCGAGCCGGAAGGACGTCCAGGTGAACGCGAAGCCCACCAGGAGCGCGGCGAAGCCCGCTCCGTTCAACACGGCCTCCTGCGCCACCGACGAGGTCCGTACGAAGATGTTGTAGGCGTAGGATCCGGGCGCCGAGATCTCGTACGCGAACACGAGGACCAGTCCGACGTAGAGCCCCTGGGCGATCCGGCTCTCGAACATCTTCGTGACGACCCAGGACGTCAGCCGGTTGAAGCGGCCGAACCAGGTGCGCCTTCCCGTCCCGGCATCCAGCGCCTTGACCGCGTCGAGGCGCATGGGCTGGGGAAAGGTCGCCCAGAAGATGGTGTTCGCGGGAAGGAGGGCCGCGACGGTCGCCGTGATCATCCAGCGCCCCAGCGGGCCCGCTTCTCCGGCAGGGGTGATGGCCGCCACGTACATCGCGCCCGCGACGCCGAGCAGGAAGCCCAGGGTCTGGCCCTCTCGCTTGTGGCCGACCTTCCACACGACGAAGAGCGCGAGGGCACCGGCGTACACCGCGTAGATCACGCCGAGCCAGGTGGCCTCGAAGTGCCGCTCGATCTCCAGCGGCACCGTGGGAAGCTGAGGTAGCTTCATCACGACGAGCACGGCGATGAACACCGCCAGACCCGTGACCAGCACCCGTGTCAGGAGCGTGGTCGGGTGCGGCGCCTCCTGTGCCACGCCCTCAGCCGGGACGGTCAAGCCCGCCTCAGCCACGGCGCGCGCCGAAGAGTCGGTGGCGCACGGTTCCCTTCTTGCGCATCACGATCCTGAAGAGTTCATAGAACATCACGGCGTCCCACACCCCGACCAGCCAGAGGCTGATCTCCTCCACGGGGAGGTCGGCCCACGCGTGCACATAGATCCCGAGCATCTGGTCCGGCTTGTACGCCCACCACCCGTACGGAACCGCCAGGGTCGGCTCCCAGATGATGCTGAGGAGGACCAGGCCACCGAAGGCGAAGCCGAGTGCCTGCCAGTTCACGAAGTGCTTTACCGTGCGGACGAGCAGGAGCGAGGGCAATAGTCCGGCACCCATGAGGAATACGTAGTACCCGGGAAAACCTCCGTCCCTCAGGTAGCGGTATCCGATGCCGGCGCCCACCGCCGCAATCCAGACCCCCAGCGCCTGCGGGCTGAACCGGATCACGCGTGCGTGCTCCCGCGCGGCGTGGTCGTACGCGCCGGGATCGTACATCGAGAGCCAGTTCTGATTGGCCCAGAGGTAAACGCAGATCATGAAGAGGGAACCGGTGATGTAGAAGCCGAACTCCTCGATGGGGAGGTACCCGCTCATCCATCGCAGCTCTCCCCAGTTCCAGGCCGGCACACGCAGCCCCAGGGTGGCCGCGGAATTGGGGAAAGAGAAAAAATGGTACCCGAAGAACAAGTCGAGCAGAGCCCCGAGCACGGTCATGAGGATCGCGCAGGCCACAAACGCGCGCTTGTCGGAGGGCGCGCCGAGCCGGAGGTGCCAGATGGCGATGGTGACCACGGGCACGACGAAGAGGAGAAGACTC
>JBBSOM010000668.1:0-2657 GCA_038259715.1 Longimicrobiales bacterium | reverse complement strand
CGACGATGCCCCGTCCCACCCAGACGTAATGGGCTTGGCTCCGGTCGCGCGCAATGTAGCGCTGATACACGTCTCGGGTGAGCACGGTCATGTTCGCATGGAGAATCGAGTCGAGCGTCGACATCGCGGCGGCTGTCGCGCCCGCCAGGATCAGCCCCGTGAGCCACGCCGGAGAATACTTGAAGAGCAGCGCCGGAAAAATCTGGTCTGGGATGGCCATGTGCGGCATCGCTACGGCACCCCCGAGTCCCACGAGCGCCGCCGGGATGTACAGCGACATGAGATAGATGGGCGTGGTCGCACCGAGCAACTTCAGCGTTTTGGCGTCCACGGCCGTGTAGTAGCGGATCATCATGTGCGGCTGGAAGACGATCCCGAACGAGAGCGTGACCATCATCCCCACCCACATCCCGGGCGTGAAGAAGCCCTTGGGTCCGGGAAGCGTCATCAGGTCCGGGCGCGCCTGTTCCACCGCGTGCCAGAGGTTCATGGGCCCGCCGAACAGCTCGTAGCTGAGCACCAGCGCGCCGATCCAGACCGCCACGTACATCCACACGCCCTGGAGCACGTCGGTCCAGTACACGGCCCTGAGGCCACCCGCCATCAGGTAGATGGCCGCGACCGAGAGAAGGATGAATGTCCCCACGTGCAACCCGATGCGTCCGTCCGAGGCGATGTTGATGATGTAGCCGAGGCCCTGCGCCTGCACCTGGATGTAGAGGATCGTGAAGACCACGCTGACCACGGCGACCGCCACCCGCACCGCTTCGGACTCGTAGAAGTCCGCGAGCATGTCGGCGGGCGTGATGTAGCCGAACGCCTTCCCCAACCCCCAGATCCGCACCCCCAGCACGTACGTGATCGCGCCGACCATCACGGTCCACGTGCCCGCCGCCCAGAAGCCGATCCCGTGCGTGTAGAAGAAACCGCCGGAACCCAGGAACGCGAACGCCGAGTGGTACGTGGCGACCACGGTCAGGTAGAGGACCACGAAGCCGGCCTTCCGCCCGTACAGGAGGAAGTCCTCGAGGTCGACCGTCATCTTGCGGTTGGCGATGACGCCCAGCGCCAGCGAGATCAGCAGGTAGACGAAGATCAGCCCGGTGGCGATGACCCACGTGGGCAAACTACACGCCCCTTCTGTACGCCCAGATCAGAACGCCGATCAGGGCCACGTAGATGAAGAGGAGCGTCGCGTACAGGAACGGCAGGCCCAGGATGGTCGGATACAGGCGATCCAACACCGTGTGCGTGACCGGGGGCATGGCGAGCGAGAAGAGCACGACGAACGCGATGAGCGCGATCCATCCGTCGCGGGTACGCGGGATGTAGTGCGACCGGTACTTCGGGTAGTCATCCATGGGCGGCGAACATGCCGGCGTGCGGGTGGTCGCAGCAAGGGCGCGTCGGCGACCTGGTGTGGCGTCGAGTCCGCGCGCTGCGACCCACCGTCCGACTACCACATGACCGCTAGGCCAAGAAATAGATCATGAGTGAGAGCCGGTGCTCCGACCTCGTTCGGCGCCGAGACGATATCCCTCACGATCCCATTGATCGAGAAGGGTCCACTCCACAAGACCGGCTCGAGGCCCACCGACGCGCCAAAGCCCCTCGTGCCCCCGGCAAACCGCTGCTCTGCCGCACACACGTCGTCCGGGGGGCTCCCGCAAGCCGAATTGAGGCCGCCAGTCAGCTGGAATCTCGAATATGCCAGGCCGACGTCCACCGTGACCCGTCGGATGATCCGTGCCGCCACTCCGCCGGTCGCAAAGATCCGTCTGCCTTTGTGTCGTATCGATGCCTGACTCTCTCCGACATTTTGTATCCTCATCCCCCCGCTCGGTTGGAACACGAGGGAGGCACGAAGGGCAAAGCGGCCCAAAGGGGCGAAGGCGCGTGAGCCGAGGAGGCCGACGACCCCTCCCCCGTTGTATCGAGCTTCGGCCATCCCGATCCGACCGTAGGAGCTGGGTGACGTCACCACGCCAAGAGTGATACCCAAGTCAGTCTGCGCGAACACGTCCCCCGTCGCCGAACCCCACAAGAGGACAAGGACGCCGACTACGCGGCCTGTTCGGGCTATTGAGCGTTGCATTCTTCGTGCTCTGGATAGTTCCGCGCGCCCCTCAAAGATCCGGCTACCATGTCCGGTGTCGCCCCTACCGGCTCAGCGCGTCCTTAGCCAGGATGGTCCAGTCCGCGTGGCCGTGCCCCTCTTCGATGAGACGATCCATCGCGGCCGCAGTGGCGCTCAGCGCGTCCAGCCTGAGGCCGGCGCGCTCCGCCGCCTCGATCATCAGGCGTGCGTCCTTCCTGGCCATGGCCAGTTCCCAAGATGGCGCCTCATAGTCCGCGTCGATGACGCGCCGCATACGTGCGGGAACGGTGGCGCCGAAGTTCAACCAGTCGAAGAGCGAGGCCGCCTCGTCCGGCGCCACGCCCAGCGCCTTGGCCAGCGACAGCATCTCCATGAGCCCCGTCGTCATCTCCATGAGGAACAGGTTCCCCATGAGTGTGAATGCCGCCGCGCGTTCGGATTGGGGACCCAGGTACTTCACGTGGCCGGTCATCAGGGCCAGCGCCGGCTCGAGCCGGTCGAAGAGCTCGCGGTCACCCGAAGCGAGCATCCACCCCGTGCCGTCACGGGCGTTGGCCGG
>JBBSOM010000667.1:0-2657 GCA_038259715.1 Longimicrobiales bacterium | reverse complement strand
CGTCCCCGAGTAGCAGAACGTCTTCATGGTGACGCCCACGACGTCGTGACCCTGTTCCACCAGGAGGGCCGCCGCGACCGAGGAGTCCACCCCTCCCGACATCGCTACGAGCACACGGCTCATGCGGCGGCCCCCCCGGCGCCGAGCCGCCGGAGCACGGTGAGGGTGGCTTCCGCCGCGCGCGCAACGTCGTCCAGGGTGGTGGCGCGCCCGAGCGAGAAGCGCACGGTGGCGTGCCGGTCGTCGGCGCCGTAGAGCGCGGCGATCACGTGGCTCGCCTTTGCGGCGCCGCTGTTGCAGGCCGACCCTCCGGATGCGGCGATGCCCTCCAGATCGAGCGCCATGAGGAGTGCCTGGCCGTCCACGTCCGGGATCGCCAGGCTGCTCACATGCGGTGCGCGGGAAGCCGAGCCGGCGTTGATCCGGACTCCGGGTACCGAAGCGGTCAGGCGGGCCTCCAGGGCGTCCCGGAGCGCACTCAGGCGCTCGGCCTCGGCCGGCTGCTCCTCGACCACCAGACGGAGCGCTGTGGCCAGCCCTACGGCGCCGCCGACATCCTCCGTGCCCGGGCGGAGGCCGCGCTCCTGCCCGCCTCCGTGCACCAGCGGGGACAGGGCCGTGCCCGAGCGCACGAAGAGGAGCCCCGTGCCCTTCGGACCGTAGATCTTGTGTCCCGTGACCGTGAGGACGTCTACCGGGACGCGGTCCACGCGCACGGGTACCTTGCCGACAGCCTGGACCGCGTCCGTGTGGAGGGTGGCACCCGCGGCTTGCGCCCGCTCCGCGGCCTCGGCGACCGGAAGGCACATACCGGTCTCGTTGTTCACCCACATCATCGAGACCAGCGCGTCGCCATCCAGGGCGGTCGAAAGCACGTCCAGGTCGACCGCACCGTCCGGAGCCACCTCCAGCGTGACGAGCCGTCCAGCCCCCCGCACCGTGGCCTGCCGGGCGGCGTCGAGTACGGCCTTGTGCTCCACGGAGGTCACTACCACCGTCGGCGTGCGGCCGTCGGCCCGGATCCGCGCGGCCCGGCCCAGGACCGCCAGGTTGTCTCCCTCGGTGCCTCCGCGGACGAACGCGATCTCGGACGCGCGGGCTCCGAGAGCATCGGCGCACATGGCCCGCGCGTCCTCCAGGGCGGCAGACGCCTCACGTCCCCAACGATGCAGGGAGGACGGATTGCCGAACACACGGTCCTGGAATGGGGCCATGGCCTCACGCACTTCCGGGCGGACGGGCGTGGTGGCGGCGTGGTCGAGGTATATGGGCAGCATGGTCGCGTAAGCAGGAAAATGGATGCGGTGCTGTTCCCTCCACGGGCCGGCATCCCGGGCCCGTGCACCGTGCCAGGACGTCCTCTTAGGTTAAGGTACGGGTCGACTACTACAGAATCCACGCCGCCGGGATCCACGCGCCCATGGTCTACCTCCCCCCACCCTTCCCGCAGGGCCGCCCTCCGTGCTTTCGGTCCACCGTGCACGGGACCGTCTTCGCGGGCCGGGACCGGCACCTCGCGGAGGTCGCCAAGGGGGACACGGTCCGCCTGGTCGCGGACCCGCCGTGCCAGGACACGCCCGAGGTCTGGGTGCACCTGGGGAGCGGGGAGCCGATCGGGCATCTGCCGCCCGAGATCTGCATCTGGCTCTGGCCCTGGATGACCAGCGGCGGCCAGGCCGAGGCCGTGGCGGTACGCGTCGAGGGCCAAGATGCCCCGTCGTGGCGACGGGTCCTGGTCGAAGTGGTGTGCCGGACCGAGGCGGAGGAAGCGTAAGCGGGTTTTGGCCGGAGCGGGCTGTTGGCGGCCCGACGCCGTCGGGCCGAAGTGGGTCAGAACGTTGCGACCCCGAGTGCCCCCAGCGTGTCGACGGAAAGCGTCTCGTCGACGCGGAATGGCTCCCCGTAGGCTACGCGGATCCTCGATCCGTCAACGGCGGCGTGCGCCCGGATCTGGTCCATGAGCGGACGGCTGCCGGCGGGAAAGACCTCGCCCGCCTGGGTCTTTCCCCCGAACTGCGATGCATACGCCTCGAGTGCCTGGATCTTCCGGTCCATCTGCGCCGTGACATCCACGACGAACGAGGGAGGGCCGGCATCCTCACGAAATGCGGTGGCGTACACGAGCGTCCGGGGTCGGGACGGCTCTCCGGGCGCCTCGACCTTCTTCAGGCCCGACAGGAAGCATGCGTCCCGCACGAGCTCCGACGCGATCCGGTGGTCGCGGTGACGGCCCACTTTCCAGTGCGTCACGACCACGCGCGGCCGTAATTCACGCAGGACCCCCGCGACGCGCACACGAGCTTCGTCGGAGTTCTCGAGCCGCGAATCCGGGAGCCCGAGACAGCGCCGGATGTGCACACCCAGGATCTTTGCGGCACGCGCCCCCTCGTCCGCGCGAAGTGCCGGCGTACCTTGGCTGCCCATCTCCCCCGCCGTGAGGTCGAGGATCCCCACCCGCTGGCCGGCATCGGCGCTCTTGGCCAGTGCGCCCCCGCACAGGAGTTCCGCGTCGTCCGGGTGGGCGAAGATGCCCAGGATATCAAGCGAGACGTTCGGGGAGGCGGGCGTCATCGAGGCGGAACTCCGAGCAGGCTCACGGCGACCGCGACCCCGTGACAAGCCGTTCCGGCGAGCACGAAGAGGTGCCAGATCGAGTG
>JBBSOM010000666.1:0-2660 GCA_038259715.1 Longimicrobiales bacterium | reverse complement strand
TGGACGAGCGCAGCCCGTGCGGCGTCCCGATCGCGCGCCTTGGGGCGCGAGCCCGGCCCCAGGAGCCCGGTACGGCCCCTGCGGGCCCCGGCGAGTACCGTGAGCGGACAGCCGCGGGGGAGCGACACCGTCTGCGGAACGTATCCGATCGGACGGGCGTCCTGGCCGGGTGCGCATCCAAAGACTTCGACACGCCCCGCCTCGGGCCTCATCAGCCCGAGCAGCAGCCGGATGCATGTGCTCTTGCCGGCGCCGTTCGGGCCGATCAGCGCGGTGAACGTCCCTTCCGGGACGACAAAACTCACGTCCTCCAGTGCGGGGCGTCGGTCGTAGGAGGCCGAGACGTGATCCAGCAGGACCGGGGGTGGTGGATCGGGTCGGTTCACGAACCTTCCAGGGCCAGTGCGCGCGCGAACGCACGGGCGTTGAAGCGCATCAGGTCGAAATAGCTGTCACGGCCTTCCACCCCCTCACCGCCCAGGGGATCCACCACGACCACCTCCGCGGAGATCTCCCCGGCCAGGGCGGCCGCGGCGGTGCCGGCGAACTGCGGCTCGGAAAGCACGGCGCCCACGTGGGCGACTCGCGCCGCATCGACCAGCGCGGCCAGCCCGCGGGCGCTGGGTTCATGCCCCGGACTCTCGTACAGCGTACCGAGCTCGGTGAGTCCGTATCGGGCAGCAAAGTACGCCCAGGCGTCGTGCGTGGCGATGAAGCTCCGCCCGGGCGCACCCTCCAGAATGGCGCGGATCTCACCGTCGAGGGTCGTGAGCGAGTCCGCCACGGCCTGAGCGCCGGCGCGAAGCGCCACCTCGTTTCCCGGCGCCACGACCATGAGGAAGTCGGTCATGCGGGGAAGGAGTTCGTCGCGGACCAGGATCGGGTCGAGCCAGATGTGCGGGTCCCCGGTCCCGCCGTCGCCTCCCTCATGCGCTTCCCCGCGCAGCGACACGCCGTCCGTCAGGCGAAGGCGATGAAGGTTGGCGCGCTCCGCGCCGAAATCATCGAGCCAGCCGTCGAGCCCCCCCCCGATCGTCACATAGCCCGCTGCGCGGCTCAGTGAGCGAATCTGTGCGGGCGTGGCCTCCCAGGTGTGGAGCGAGGCACGCGGTGGCAGGAGCGTCAATACCCTTACCGCGTCTCCACCGATTTGCGCGATCAGATCCGCCACGGGGTGAATCGTCACGACCACCTGGGGCGCCCCCGCGTCCGACCGGGGCGTGGGGGTGCACCCCGTTGCCACCAGGGGGAGGATCGCGACGAACGGACGAACCAGGCAGCGGGCGTACACGGGATCCCGGTCGGGGCAGTGGACGGAAGAGGCGCGCGCCACCAAGATAGCGAGGGACCTTCCACGCCGAACCGTATCGCCATGATCCTCGTCATCGACAACTACGACTCGTTCACGTTCAACCTCGTCCAGTTCCTCGGGGACCTGGGTGCGGACCCGGTCGTGGTGCGCAACGACGAGTACTCCGTGGCGGAGCTGGCCGACATGGCGCCGGAGCGGTTGGTCGTGTCTCCGGGGCCCTGCGCTCCGGCCCAGGCCGGCGTCTGCGTAGAGGCCTTCCGCGAGCTGGGCGCACGCGGCATTCCCATGTTGGGCGTGTGCCTGGGGCACCAGAGTCTGGGTGAAGCCTTCGGCGGACGCACCGTCCACGCCCGGCGGCTCATGCACGGCAAGACCGGCGAGGTGCGCCACGCCGGCGCCGACCTCTTCCGGGGTATCCCGGAGCGCTTCACCGTGACGCGCTATCACTCGCTCGTCACAGACGGCGCGGCGCTCCCGAGCGCGCTCGAGCCCATCGCCTGGAGCACGGATCCGGCGGACGACGGTGAAATCCAGGCCATGCGGCATCGGCAGTGGCCGCTCTGGGGTGTCCAGTTCCACCCGGAATCGCTTTTCAGCGAGTATGGAAAGACGCTGTTGGGGAACTTCCTGGGGTTGTAGGGAAAGGTGCGCGCAGGTACCTTCCGTGGCGTGAAAATTGCATGGAATTCGCGCGCCTCAGGCTCGGGGGGAGCCTCTTGAGCGGCCAGGTTCTGGGAATCATCCCGGCTCGGCTCGCCTCCATCCGCCTCCCCAGAAAACCCCTGTATCCCATCCACGGCCGACCCCTGATCGAATGGGTCTGGCGTCGGGTGGAGTCGATGTCGGTGTTCGACCGCACCGTCGTGGCCACGGATTCCGGGGAGGTGGCTGACGTGTGTCGTGCGCTGGGCGCGCATGTCGAGATGACGTCCGCGGAGCACCCGTCCGGCACGGACCGCGTAGCCGAAGTGGCCTCGCGGGCGGAGTATCGTGACTTCACGTATGTCGTGAACGTGCAGGGCGACGAGCCTCTCCTCGAGGAGGGGCACCTTCGCTCCGCCGTGGATCTCGTCCGCGGTGGCGCGTGGGACGTGGGAACTTGTGCCGCGCCCCTCCTGACGGACGAGGCGCGTAAGGACCCCTCTGTCGTGAAGGTCGCGCGCGCCGCGAACGGACGCGCGCTCTACTTCAGTCGGGCCGCGATTCCGTACAAGCGCGACGAGAAGCCACATCAGGGCGAACTCGAACGAGCGCCTTTCCTGGGCCACATCGGGATCTATGCCTACACGCGCGCCGCGCTGGAGGAGTGGGTCGCTCTGGCCCCCTCGCCGCTGGAGCGTCTGGAGTT
>JBBSOM010000665.1:0-2666 GCA_038259715.1 Longimicrobiales bacterium | reverse complement strand
GACAAGCCGGCCATCTTCCTGAACGAGGAGATCATGGCCAAGTACCGTCCCCTGATGCGGCAGTACTACTATGACTCCTCGAAGTACGACAACTACCTCGAGCAGCTCGGCATCAAGTACCCCACGGTCCACCCGAAGCCGATCAGCAACGACGGGAACTGAGCCGCGACTAACGCGGTCACGAACCCGGGCGCCGGCCGGCGTGGTAGCGGCCGGCCACAATGGCCAGGGGAGCGCCGATGGTGATCCACAGGATGACGGTGTCGACCGCGAAGGCCGGCAGGGCGAACGGGCGGGGCCGCACGTTGCTCAGAGGGAGTACGACGAAGCGCATCGCCGCCGACACGAAGGTGCCGTACAGGATGGCGGTGAGCACCCGGCTCCGCGAAAGGACGCGGATCCGGGGATAGATGAGGAAGAAGAAGAGCGTCCAGATGAGTGCGATGCCGTAGTGGCAGAGAAGGCCCAGCGCGGCGGTGGCGATCCCGCCCTCGAACGCGCGGCCGCCGAGAAGCCCGCTGGCGATTCCCTGCAGGATGCGGATGGGGTCGGCACCGGCGGCGAGCGGGTAGTAGGTGAGGGCCACGCCGATGTCCAGCGTTCCGGCCGCGAGCCAAGCGACGAGGAGTGCCCGGGTCAGGCGGCGGGCGTCGGAAGGTGCCATGCTTAGCGTCCGTTGGATGACATGTGCGCGCTCACCCCCGCGCGGGTCTCAACCCCTATACGGCACACCTTCGGAGGCGTGACGGGGCCCCGGCGCTCAGAACGCGACGGCCTTCGTCACCTTCAGCGACAGGAGTCGGTCGGTCGGTGCGACTCCCGACCGGTCCCTGCGTTCGGTGTAGACCAGGAAAAGATCGGAGAGCGGCGCGTGGATGTAGTTCAGGCGCACGTTCGTGACCACTTCGTTGGAGAGGGCGTTGTACTGCATGAATGCGCTGGCGAAGAGGCGGGTGGTCGCGCCGAAGGTCGTGCGCAGCCCGTAGACGTTGGCCGCGAAGTCCTCCGCACCGGGAAGCGACACGGTGTTGCGTTCTGCCGAGAAGTCGAACGACAGGTGGTAGTCCACGCGCCACTGACCGGACAGCGAGAGCGTGGTGCGGTCCCCACCGTAGAAGCCACCGTTTGCCAGACTCGCGCGCGCCCAGAGGGACCTTCCCGCCGAGGTGCCCGCGCTGATCCGCCCGGTGCGGAATTCGTAGTCGCCGACCGGCACGACCGCGTCGGCGCGCACCGCGAACGGCTCGTCCAGCCGCTCGAAGTCATCGATCAGGTCCAGCCCGAAGTTGCTCCCGTCGCGAAAGCCCACATCCACCGACCCGGTCAGGGTGCGGCTGAGCAGTCGGCCGTTCAGGTCGGTCGTGTACTCGACCTCGGTGAACGGGCCGACCTCGTTCAGCCATGGGATCGACGTCGGGCGGACGTGCACGCCCACGGTGCCGTATTCCTGGCGGACACCTCGCCGACGCACGAAGCCGACCCGCGGGACGAAGCCGTCCCCGATCCGTTTCATCGAGGCGGAGACGTCCCAGAACGGGTCGCGCCATCCGACCCAGACACGGCCGGCCCAATCCGAGCCGGTAGCGGTCGCGTCGTCGACCTTGGACAGGTATGAATCGATGCGCAGGTAACGGCTCGGCGCCAGGTTCGCCTCGACGCCGTACGTGCGGTTGTACGAACCCGAGCCGTCGGTCGCTTGCCGGCTCACGAAGATCCCGCCGAAGTCGCCCACGCCCTCCACGGTTCGCTTACCGCGCAGCACCGTGAAGTTCTCCGCGGGCAAGCCCTCCGCCGCGCGGGTCTGCATGTCGAGTGCGCCGATCTCGAAGCCACCGGCGCGCCCCGTCAGCCGTCCGCCGCCGATGATCGGCACCTGATGGCCGGCCGCGTCCAGCCCGATACGGCGCGAGTGGAAGAGCGTGAAGTCGGATAGCGACGACCCCGAGCGGTAGGTGCGCTCGGTGATGTCTCCGAAGGAGAAGACACCGGAGTTCTCGGTGAAGAAGTCGCGCCTTTCGGGAAAGAAGAGGCTGAAGCGCGTCAGGTTCACCCGCTCCTGATCGACTTCGACCTGACTGAAGTCGGTGCGCCACGTCGCGTCGAGTGTGAGGCGTGGCGTCACGCCGTACTTGAGGTCGAGACCGCCGTCCTGTGACCAGTCGCCGGACGTGCCCGGTGCGGCGCCGGTCGCGCGCGAGGCCACCACGTAGGGTTTCACGATCAGGTTGCGTCCAGCGCGCAGTCCTTGCAGCCCACGCAGCGTACCCGCCTTCGACATCTTGTGGATCCGGTCACGCTGGTCGAGCGGCGCCCAATAGGACTCCTCGTTCTTGCGCCGGATACGCCGCATCATGTTCATGCCCCACGTCTGTGGGTCGACGCCGGGGTCGAAGCGCAGGGTGGTGAAGGGGATCGCCCACTCGACGGTCCATCCGGAGTCGTGGATCCGGGTGCGCACCTCGAAGATTCCCTCCCATGCCGCGTTTTCCTGGCGCGAGTCGTCGAAGTCCTGCGCCTCCTTCACCGCGCCTTTCGGGTTCACGAGGAACATGAATGCGTTCCGGCGGTCGTGGAACGTGTCCAGCGTGATCCCGAAGATGTCCGAGTTCCCGCTCTCGAAGTCCTGCTCCAGACTCGGGATGACGAGCTTGTCCGGTTCGGAGTCG
>JBBSOM010000664.1:0-2669 GCA_038259715.1 Longimicrobiales bacterium | reverse complement strand
GCGGCTCTCGTTGTAGGACTTCCGGATGTAGCCCTTGCGCTCCAGATTGCTCAGGTGCTCGTGGACCGTCGCAAGCGACGAATAGCCGAACGACGCGGCGATCTCCTCGAAGCTCGGCGCATAGCCGCTCCCTGAGATGAATTCGTCGATGTAATCCAGAATTTCCTTCTGGCGCTTCGTCAGGGGCATCGGAACACACTCCGCTGGCGAGAAACCGAACAACGACCGAAGAAAGGATACCCGAACGTTGCCCGAACCGCAAGCACCTCGCGCCCTTCCGGGAATCCTGGCGACGATCGTCGCCGGCAAGCGTCGTGAAATCGACGCGCTCAGGCTCCGGCAGGGTCCGCTCGAGCGCGCGGCGGCCGACGCTCCGCCGACCCGTGACTTCCCGACCGCGATCGGGGACCGCAGCGCCGTCGCGCTGATCGCCGAGTGCAAGCGCCGTTCACCGGGGGCCGGCCCCATCCGGCCGGACCTCGATCCCGCGACGCTCACCGGGGGCTATGAGCGGGCGGGCGCGTCGGCGCTGAGCGTCCTCACCGACCGTGAGTGGTTCGGCGGCTCCCTGGCGGATCTGGAGGCCGTGCGGCAAGCGACCACGATTCCCATCCTGCGAAAGGACTTCACGCTCGATGCGCTCCAGGTCGTGGAGGCTCGGGCGGGTGGGGCGGATGCGGTCCTGCTCATCGTGCGCATCCTGAATGACGACGTTCTCCGCTCCCTCCTGGGCCTGGCCACCGAGCTTGCCATGGCCGCGCTCGTCGAAACGCATGCCGGAGGGGAGATCGAGCGCGCGCTCGACGCCGGAGCCTCGATCATCGGGATCAACAACCGGGACCTGGACACGTTCACCACGGATCTCGACACCACGCTGCGGCTCCTCGACCGGGTGCCGAGCGAGGTCACCGTGATCTCGGAGAGCGGCATACGGAACGCGGACGACGTGGCCCGCCTGGCCCGCGCGGGTGTGGACGCCGTGCTCGTCGGTGAAACGCTCCTGCGGGCGCCCGACCCGGAGGCCTGTGCCGCGTCCCTGAGCGCCGTGGCGCGGGAGCGGCGTCGTGCCTGATCCAGCGCCGCCCCCCGTGAAGGTCAAGATCTGCGGGCTCCGCCGCCGCGAGGACGTGCTCGCGGCGGACCGCTTCGGCGCCGACTACCTTGGCGTCGTGCTCTCCTCCGGATTCGGACGCAGCATTGCGCCCGAGTGCGCGGCGGCCCTTGTAGCGGGCACCAGGGCGACGCGGGTCGCCGTGCTGGTCGACGAGGGCGTGGACGCGGCCATCGCCCTCGGCCGGGCGTTGGGTGCGGGTGTGCTCCAACTCCACGGAAACGAAGGCCCGGACGTCGTGCGTCTTCTGGGCGAGCACAGCTCCTGGCGGATCTGGAAGAGCGTGCGGGCACGGCATCCCGACGATCTGCTACGGGCGGTCGACGTCTACGGTGCGCTGGTCGGTGGCATCCTTATTGAAGGATATCTCGGCGGTGTGGTGGGCGGGGGCGGGGCCGCGCTCGATCTGGATGCGTTCGCGGAGACGCGCACACGCATCCCCTCGACCTTGCAGGTCGTGCTGGCCGGCGGCCTGACGGCGGAGAATGTGGGCGACGCGGTGGCACGCTTCACCCCGGATGTGGTAGATGTCAGCTCCGGCGTCGAGCGCGTGCGGGGTGAAAAAGATCCGGACCTCGTCCGTCGTTTCATCGCGGGAGCCCGGGGCGGCGTTGATGCGCCCACCTCCAACTCGCGTACAGATACCCAGGGAGAGACACGTTGACCGCGACTGCCCCCAAGGCCGGCCGCTTCGGCCCGTTCGGAGGCCGCTACGTCCCCGAAACGCTCATCCACGCGCTGGACGAGGTCGAGCGCACGTATGCCGAGGCGATGGCGGACCCCGCCTTCGCAGCCGAACTCGATTCGCTCCTGCGGGACTTCGTCGGTCGCCCGACGCCGCTGTACCGCGCGCGTCGCCTGGAGGCGGCCGCGGGCCACCCGGAGATCTACCTCAAGCGCGAGGACCTGAACCACACGGGCGCCCACAAGATCAACAACACCCTGGGGCAGGTTCTGCTGGCGCGGCGGATGGGCAAGGAACGCATCATCGCCGAGACCGGCGCGGGGCAGCACGGTGTGGCCACCGCCACGGCGTGCGCGCTCTTCGACCTCGACTGCGTGGTGTACATGGGGGAGGAGGACGTGGAGCGGCAGGCGCTCAACGTCTATCGAATGCAGCTTCTCGGCGCGGAGGTCCGCCCCGTCGCCTCGGGCACACGTACGTTGAAGGACGCCACGAACGAGGCCATTCGGGACTGGGTGACCAACGTCGAGAACACGCACTACATCATCGGATCGGTGGTCGGACCGGATCCATTTCCTCGCATGGTGAGGGATTTCCAGTCCGTGATCGGGCGGGAGGCGAGGGGTCAGATCCTCACCGTAGCCGGCAGGCTACCCGCAGTGGTGGCCGCGTGCGTCGGGGGTGGCTCCAACGCGATGGGGATGTTCCACGAGTTCGTTCCGGATGAGGACGTACGCCTGGTCGGCGTGGAGGCCGCGGGTGAAGGTCTGGACTCCGGGAGGCATTCGGCTTCGTTGATGGTTGGACAGCCGGGTGTCCTCCACGGATCGCTGAGCTACCTTCTCCAGGACGAAGACGGTCAGGTAGCGCCCG
>JBBSOM010000663.1:0-2673 GCA_038259715.1 Longimicrobiales bacterium | reverse complement strand
GGGTCGATGTGGCCGAGCGGCGTGAGGACCACCGAGTCGCTTCGGAACGCGAAGAGTTGGCCGGTGCTCGCACTCGCCGTGAGAAGCCTGTCACGCGGAACATCGTACGCCAAGCCGGCGGGGTCGTCGAGTGCCAGCGCCGCATACGGGGTCGCGCCGCCCGTGACCATGTCGACGGTCACGAGTCGGCCACGGTCCGGATCCAGCGCCCAGATGAACGGCTTCAGAGGGTCTGCCACCATCGCGGTCACGCGCGTCGGCCGGCCCAACGCGGTGTACGTCTCGCCGTCGATGAAAGAGGCGACGCCCGTGCTGACCGCCTCGAGCTTTTGTTCGAAGCCGTCGTTCAGAATGACATCGTAGAGATCCCGGTACGTGTCCCATCCGGCCAGCGCGGCACTGAACAAGAGGCACGGAATCAGGACCGCGAGCGTCAGGCCACGGAGGCTCTGCTGCGGAGGGTTAGAGTGCTCGGACACCGTACGCCCCCGCGGCATGGCGAACGAGTTCGATGCCCAGTGACGAACTCACCGTTGCGAGTTCCATGATCGGGGAGGCCGGCACACAGACCACCGTCATCCCACCGGACACCACGTCCACGCGGTAGGCAGCCGAGATCCCGAGCGCTTCCCCGCCCAGGAGTGCCCCGACGCCCACGGTCTCTCCGTCCCTATGCGCGGTCCCGGCGGCGACCACGAAGGAGCGCTCGGCAGGGTCGCCCCTCTCGAATAACCGTTCACCCGGCCCGAGGTGCCGCACCTCCGCGCGCACAGAGATTTCCTGGAGATCGTCGACACGCAAGCCGCCGAAGAAGGCGGCTTCCGCCAGTACGTCCATGATGTCGACCGGCGTCATCCCGTGCTGGCCTTCCGCCGCCAGGGTCACCACGGTTTTCCGGTACATCTCGCCGCGAAGATCGGGCAGGCGGCCTCGGAGCTTCCTGAGGATCTCCGGATTGTCGTCGATCCACGAAGCGTCCGCGGCCGCCGCGGCCTCCGAAGCGAATGGACTCTGCAACGCGATCTCCAGAATGCCGTCCACCGTGAGCGTCCGACCGTCGGCCTCCTCCGGCGATTCGTCCACTCCACCGGGATCGACGAGGAGCGGGCGCAGCCGCTTGAACAGGCTTCGCGGCACCCCCTGCTCCACGGTCTCCAAGGCGTTCGCGCGTTCCTTGGGCAGGTCGGAGCGGAGCGACGACGACAACATTTCGAAGGACGGCAGCCGCCCCGCGATATGCAGGACCTCGAGGATGAAATCCACCACGCGATCCTGCGTGTCGCGGTAGAAGCGGCGCAGGATGCGGATCCCCGACGTGGGATCGGACACCTTCGTCAGCACCTGATGGAACGACCGGAACTGATAGGCGCGCTCCACCTCCCGGTCGATGACCGCGGACCAGGAGGCCTCGAGCTGAGGCACCGCTGCGCTCCCGAGAAAGCGAGCCGCGATGGCGCGCGCCGCGCAGGCATGCCGAGGATCCGTGAACACCGCCACGGACGCGGGGACCCCACGCAGCCCCATCCGCTCCAGCACGCGGAGCACGCTGCGCCGGACCGGAGGCGAAAACTCGACCGAAAGCTCCAGGAGCCGCACGATGCACGTGGGATCCGCGATGCGGCCCAGGGTCTCGAGGCCGTCATAGCAGCCTCGTTCGTCCACGACGGCGAGCGTATCGAGGATATCCGGAACGAGCGACGCCGAATCGGAGGTCACGATATTGCGGAGCGCCGTGAGCGCTTCGCGTCGCACGGCGGCCACCTTGGCCCGCAGGTGGAACGCGGCGAAGCGGGCAAGCGTTTCGTCCTTAAGACGCCCGACCGTCCGCAGCCCGGCAACGACCTGATGCTCGTCGCCGTCCAGAAGCCGGACCAGACCCTCAGCGGCCAGGAGCCGGTCCCGTGGGTCCCATGATCGCCACAGCACCACCACGGACGCAGCAACCTCCGCGGGGTTGTCCGAATTCACGAGACCCTTCACCTCGGCCGGCATGATCAACCCGTACCCGCCCATCTCCTCGAGAAAGCGGGCACCCAGACTCTCGCTCCCATGGTCCACCCAGTCGAGGAAGGCCCGGGTCGCGTCGGGACCGGCGCGCTGCAGCAGGGCCTCCACAAATCCGCGTGTCTCGGAGATCCGATCCTCCGGCATACGCTTCAGGTAGTCGAGCGTAACGTCGAATCCGGCCTCGGGATCGTTGATGGAGAGGATGCGGAGCGCGCACTGTGCGAGATCTCCGACACCTTCACTGGCCACCTCCCTCAGCCGTGCCTGCTCTCGGGGTCCCAACCCGGCCAGCGCCTCGGCTGCCGGCCGCGACAGGTCGAGCCATCCCCGGCGCAGGTTCTGCACGAGGGAAGGCAGGTAGGCGTTGCGCAGCAGCACCGCGACGCCGAGGTATGCGCCGGCCAGGACGAAGCCGATGATGGCCACGCGCACGGATTGGAAGTACAGGTTGATGAGCAGGAGGAGCGCGCCCGCCAAGGCCGTGGCGACCGGTTCGGCCATCCCCTCCACGGCGGTGCGTACCTGCTGTTTCACCGCCTGCGGCACGGCGTTGAACAGGAAGTTCTGGTTGTTGTACTCGATCGAGGGCAGAACGCCCTGATAGGCGACAAAGCCGAAGATCGCGGCGCCGATACCGCCCCCGAACAGCAGGAAGTAGAAGACCGC
>JBBSOM010000662.1:0-2683 GCA_038259715.1 Longimicrobiales bacterium | reverse complement strand
CCAGTTCGAGCATGCGCACGCCCGCTTCGGTCGCCAGCGGATGGGCAGAGGCCACGGCGCCGTGCGTCGAGCGCGTGATCTGCATCGTGCTCTGAGCCGACGTGGTGGACGGGGCGAGCGAGACGACGGCGGCGACGAGGCTGGCCAGCAGCGCGACGGGCGTGGAGGAGCGGATGCGCATGGGGTCCCGTTCGATGGGGGGTTACAGAAGGAACGCCGCATGATAAGCCCGGCGTCGACAGCAGGCCACGGTCCAGGGCTCGCGTCCGGCGGGTCCCGCTCGTTAGGCTCTTGCATGGCTGACGATCCGCGCAACGTGGGCAGGACCTCCCGCCGCATGGCGCTCGTCGCGGCGTGTCTGGTGGCGGCGGCACTTCTGGCGTGTACGCGGCGTGGACCAGGAGCGCCGGACGACGCCTCCTCGGGGGTTCGGCAGGGCAGGACCCTCGACCAGGTCGGGGATCGACTCACGGTCGTGGCCCGGGACCTGGAAGCGCCCTGGTCGCTCGCCTTCCTACCCGAGGGAGATCTGCTCGTCGCCGAACGCCCGGGCCGGCTGGTCCGCCTCTCGCCCGACGGCACCCGGCGCTGGTCCGTCACCGTGCCTGGTGTGCGCGCCCGTGGGGAGGGAGGGCTCCTCGGGATGGCGCTGCATCCCGGATTCACACGCACCCGTTGGATCTTCCTCTACCTGACCTCGACAGACGAGAACCGTGTCGAACGCTACACCCTGGGTGATGACGGCACGCTCGGGGAGCGCACTGTGCTCGTCGACGGGATTCCCGCGGCTTCGATCCATGATGGTGGCCGGATCGCGTTCGGGCCCGATGCGCTCCTGTACGTGACCACGGGGGACGCGGGTCGGGCGGATGGCGCTCGGGACCCCGCCTACCTCGGCGGGAAGATCCTGCGCATGACCGACGAGGGCGCGGCGGCGGACAATCCGCTCGCCGGCTTCGTGTACTCGCTCGGGCACCGGAACCCGGAAGGGCTGACATGGGCGGACGACGGCACGCTCTGGGAAACCGAGCATGGCCCTTCCGGCTTTCCCGGCGGTTTCGACGAGCTGAACCGCATCGTTCCGAGAGGCGACTACGGGTGGCCCGACGTCCTCGGCAGCGAGACGCTCGCCGGGACGATCGGTCCGGTGCTCCATTCCGGGCCGGACGACACGTGGGCACCCGCGGGTGCGGCGTGGTGGAGGGGGCGCGTCTTCTTCACGGGGTTGCGGGGCCAGGCGCTGTACGAGGCCGAGCCAGCCGGTGCCGGCGCCACGCTGACCGCCCACCTGAAGGGGGACCTCGGACGCCTTCGGGGCGGATGGATCGGTCCGGACGGCAAGCTCTGGTTCTTCACGAGCAACCGGGACGGACGGGGCCGGCCGAACGAGGGGGACGACCAGCTTCTACGCCTCGATCCGGCCGCGCTGGTGGAAGGTCGGTGATGCCGGAAGCGACCTCCACGATCTGGATCGCACTCCTGCGCGGCATCAATGTGGGCGGCCACAGGAAAGTGTCGATGGCGAATCTGCGCTCGCTGTGCTTGGAACTCGGCTTCGCGTCGGTCTCGACGTACATCCAGAGCGGTAACGTGGTCTTCCGGGCGGCGGGGACGGCCGCGGACGTCGCGGACCGGCTCGCCGAAGGCATCAGCGCGCGCTTCGGCCTCGACGTGCCCGTGGTGGTGCGCGACGCAGACCAGATGGCCCGGGTCGTGGCATCGAATCCGTTTCTCGACGAGGATCGCGATCCGAAGGCGTTGCATGTGGGCTTCCTGGCCGATCCCCCCGCGGCGGACCTCGTTGACGCCATGCCCGTGCCCCCTGCCGGTCCGGAGGAATTCGTCGTCCGTGGCGGCGAGGTCTTCCTGCTCTATCCGGAGGGCGTGGGACAGTCGAAGCTCACCGGCGCGTACTTCGAGGGCGCGCTGAAGACGTCGATGACGGCGAGGAATTGGCGTACGGTGAACAAGCTCCTGGAGATGGCGCGCGACGCGTGACATCGGTGGCCCCTTGTTCGCCGACCCGACCCGACCCGATGTTTCCTCCCGTTCGGTTTCCCGTACTTACGGGCAGGGCCCATGTCCGACTCCAAAAAACGTCTCATCGTCGTGGGCGACCGCGTGTTGATCTCTCCCGAAGAAGGCGAGGACCGCACGAAGGTCGGCCTGTACCTGCCCGCGACCGCCATCGACAAGCAGGCCGTCCAGGTCGGAACCGTCGTTGCGACGGGGCCCGGCACCGCAGTGTCGGCGCCGACCGAGCTGGGCGAGGAGCCCTGGAAGATCGGGGCCGCCGAGGCGCGCTACATGCCCTTGCAGGCCCGGATCGGCGACTACGCCATCTTCTTTCGCAGCGCCGCGGTCGAGATCACGTTCGAGGGGACTCGCTACCTCGTGGTCCCGCAGGCGGCCATCCTCACGCTCGTGCGTGAGGAGGACGAGGAGGATCCGGGTCTTCTCCCGTTCTAGAGGAGGACGGGGAGCCCGCCGGTCAGCGCCTCCTCGAGAGCGCTCGGTGAAGCTGGACCGCTATCGATCCATCAGTCCCGAGTGGTCGCGCTTCATCGCGGCCTCGGAGCGCCCCGAACCCACCGTGCTGCGCGTGAGCACCGGTCGTATCTCCCCCCAGGCGCTCGCCGAGCGTCTCGAGGCGCAGGTTTATCTCCTGCGTCCCCTCCAAGGT
>JBBSOM010000661.1:0-2684 GCA_038259715.1 Longimicrobiales bacterium | reverse complement strand
CTCCCATCCCCGTAGATCGAGAGCGGATCACCGCGCAGGGCCTGGACGATGAAGTTCGACACCACCCTTCCGTCGGCGGGCCGCATTCTCTGCCCGTAGGTGTTGAAAATGCGAACGATCCGCGTATCCAGGGCGTGCGTGCGGTGGTACGCCATCGTCATGGCCTCGGAAAAACGCTTGGCCTCGTCGTAGACACCGCGCGGTCCGATGGGGTTCACATTCCCCCAGTACGACTCGACCTGAGGGTGGACGAGCGGGTCCCCGTATACCTCCGACGTGGAGGCGAGGAGGAAGCGCGCCTTCTTGGCCAGCGCGACCCCCAGGGCGTTGTGCGTGCCCAGGCTGCCCACCTTGAGCGTCTGGATGGGCAGCTCCAGGTAGTCCACAGGGCTCGCCGGCGAGGCGAAGTGCAGCACACCGTGCAGGGGGCCGTCGATCTGGACGGGCTTCGAGATGTCGTGTTCGATCAACGTGAAGCCGTCACGGGCCTCCAGCAGCGCCGCATTGTCCCGCGACCCCGTGACGAAGTTGTCGAGTCCGACAACCTCGTATCCTTCGTCCAGGAAGCGATCGGCGAGGTGGGAGCCCAGAAAGCCCGCGGCGCCGGTGATGAGGACACGCATGGTCAACGTTCCCCCCCACCCGGGGTCACCGTGGCACGTCCGATACAGATGTATTCAAAGCCGCGAGCGGCCATGTCGGCAGGGTCCCAGAGGTTCCTACCGTCGAAGACGAGCGGCCGGCGCATCGCCGCCTTCATGCGCACGAAGTCCGGACGACGGTAGGGATGCCACTCCGTGTGGATGACCAGCGCGTCGGCCCCTTCGAGCGTGCCGTAGTTGGTATCCGCATACTCGACACGGTCACCGAGGTGACGACGCGCCTCGTCGGTCGCCACCGGATCGTGCGCGACGACGCGCGCTCCATGCTCGAGCAGCCCCCGGATGGTCACCAGACTCGGTGCTTCGCGCATGTCGTCGGTGTTCGGCTTGAACGCCAGGCCCCAGATGGCGACGGTCCGTCCCGACAGATCTTCGCCCAGGCGTTCCACCACTCGCGTGAGAAGAAGCTGTTTCTGCCGATCGTTCACCGCCTCGACCGCGTTGAGGATGGAGGCATCCGCCCCGAGGTCGGACATCGTCCGGATCAGAGCCTTGACGTCCTTCGGGAAGCAGCTTCCTCCGTACCCGGCGCCTGGATAGAGAAAGCTCGCACCGATCCTCGCGTCGGAGCCGACGCCCTTGCGGACCATGCTCACGTCGGCGCCCGTCCGCTCGCACAGCTGGGCCATCGCGTTCATGAAGGAGATGCGCGTCGCGAGCATCGCGTTGGCGGCGTACTTCGTGATCTCGGCCGACGGCACGTCCATCAGCAGGATCTCCTTGCCGTTGCGCACGAACGGGTCGTAGAGGTCGCTGAGGACGCGCGCCGAATGGTCGGAGTCGACGCCGAGCACGACCCGGTCCGGTTTCATGAAATCGTCCACCGCGGCCCCTTCCTTCAGGAACTCGGGGTTCGAGCAGACATGGACGGGGAAGTCGGTCTCCGCTTCGATGGCGGCCCGGACGCGCTTCGCGGTGCCAACCGGAACCGTGCTCTTGGTGATAACGACCTTTTCGCCGTTCATGCTCCGGCCGATATCCGACGCGACGCTCAGGACGTGTTGCAGGTCCGCGGAGCCATCCTCGCCGGGAGGCGTACCCACCGCGATGAAGATGACGTCCGAGACTCGCACCGCGTCCGCGACGTCCGTCGTATAGCGGATGCGTCCAGCCTTGAGGTTGTTGCCGATGAGGTCTTCGAGGCCGGGCTCGTAGATCGGTACCTCTCCCCGACTCAGGCGCTCGACTTTACCTGCGTCGATGTCGGCGGACACGACGTCGTTGCCCGATTCGGCCAGGCACGCGCCCAGAACGAGCCCCACATACCCGGAGCCGATGACGGCGACCTTCATCTAGTGTATCCCTTCATCTCGTGCATTCCTTTCAGACGTGGCTTCAGCGGTAGAAATCCCGGACGACCTGGGCCGCACGGCTCAGCCGTTCCTCCCCGAGCTCGGGAAAGACCGGCAGACTCAACACTTCGTTGCAGAGCGACTCGGTCACGGGGAGGTCGCCCGGCGCATACCCCAGACTCGAAAAACAAGCCTGCAGGTGCAACGGCACGGGATAGTAGACCCCCGACCCGACGTCATGCCCGGTCAGGTGGGCCCGGAGATCGTCACGGCGCTCCGCACGCACCGTGAACTGGTTGTAGACGTGGAAGTTGCCGTCCGCCACGACCGGCAGCCGGATGCCGTCCGTATCGGACAACGCGCCCGTCCACCGGCAGGCGTTCTCCCGCCGGGCGGCCGTCCACGCGTCCAGATGCCGCAACTTCACCCGTAGCACGGCCGCCTGAAGGGCGTCGAGCCGGGAGTTCGTGCCTACCATCTCATGATGGTACATCTGGCGGCCGCCGTGCACCCGCAGCTTGAGGAGGCGGTCGGCCAGGGCGTCATCGTGGGTCGAGATCAGCCCCCCGTCCCCGAAAGCTCCGAGGTTCTTGGTCGGGAAGAAGCTGAACGCGCCCGCGCCTCCCATGGCCCCCGCCATGCCGTCCACGCTCCTGGCGCCGATCGCCTGGGCCGCGTCTTCGAGCACGAACGCACCACGCGGGGCCGCCAGAGCGCCGATCTCCGCCAT
>JBBSOM010000660.1:0-2686 GCA_038259715.1 Longimicrobiales bacterium | reverse complement strand
TCCCCCGCGGACCTCCCAGAGAGTCGTCGACTTGCTTCATCCATGCGCCCCACGCCGGCCCGGCAAGCGTGCCGCCGGCGCCTCCCGGCACGATCGTGCGAGGTTGGTCATAGCCGATCCACACACCGGCCGCCAAGTCGGGTACCAGGCCCACGAACCAGGCATCACGTGAATCGTTGGTGGTGCCGGTCTTTCCAGCCGCCGGTCCCGCATAGCCAGCCGCGCGCACGGGCCGACCGGTGCCACGGTCCACCACGTCCTGGAGCGCGTCGAGTACGACGAAGGCTGTCACGGGATCGAGCGGTTGATCCTGGGCCTGCTGGCCGGGATCCTGCCAGAGCACCTGACCCTGAGCGTCCTCGATGCGTTCCACGAGGTGCGGTTCCACGCGGTACCCGCCGTTCCCGAACGCCGCGAACGCGCCGGTAAGGTCGAGGAGGCTGGCCTCGAAGCTGCCGATGAACACCGAGGGGAGGTCGGGGATCTGGGCGTCCAGTCCCACCTGGCCCGCTACGGCCCGGATCCGATCGTAGCCGACCGTCCGACCCAGGTGGACCGCCGCCCTGTTCGACGAATGGACGAGGGCTTCTCGCATGGGCATGATCGGCGACGTGACGTGGTCGTTGGGGGACCACACCGCGCCGCCGGAGCGGATCGAGATCGTGTCGGAGGACACGGCGTCGAGGATGCCGTACCCCTCCTGGACGGCCGACGCCACGATGAAGGGCTTCACGAGCGACCCGACCTGGCGCTTGGCCTGCGCCACACGATCGAACTGTGAATCGCCGAAGTCCCGCCCGCCGATCCAAGCGCGCACCGCCCCACTCTTCGCGTCGATCGCCACGGCCGAGCCCTGAAGCGGATCCGCCGGGCCCAGGTCCTTCACGCGGCCGTACCGGCCGAGCTCGATGGCGTCGAGTTGGGCCAGCAACGCCCTCTGGCCCGCCGCCTGGATGGTGGGGTCGATCGTCGTGGTGACG
Organism: Longimicrobiales bacterium; assembly: GCA_038259715.1. GTDB lineage: Bacteria > Gemmatimonadota > Gemmatimonadetes > Longimicrobiales > Gaopeijiaceae > SZUA-318. Next base: position 1,706 of record JBBSOM010000660.1, on the reverse strand, counting down.
TACAGCCCCGCGCGTCCGGCCAAATCGGGTGCGACCTGTGCGACGGCCCGTGCCACCGCTGCGGTGATGTAGCCCTGGCGGTGCAGATTGGGCGGCTCATCTACCGTGTGGAGGGGCGTCGCGCGGGCGGCTTCGGCGGCGTCCGGACTCACGACGCCCGCCTGCGAGAGCACGCCGAGCACGACGTTGCGTCGGGCCACGGTACGCTCCGGATGGCGCCGGGGCTCGTAACGCTCGGGTGCGCGTGTCATCCCGACCAGGGTGGCGGTCTCGGCCACGCTCAGCGAATCCGGCGGTACGCCGAAGTAGTAGCGAGAGGCCGCTCCCACGCCGTAGAGCCCGTTGCCCATGTAGATCGAGTTCAAGTACAGCGTGAGCACCCGTTCCCGACCGAGCGCATCAACGAGCTTCGGCGCCATGCGCGCCTCGATGACCTTCCGCCTCCATCCGCTGACGCCGACCATCGACTCGGCCCACAGCGTGCGGACGAGTTGCATCGGGATCGTGCTTGCGCCCTCCTGCAAATCCCCGGTGCGGATGTCCTGGACCGCGGCGCGCAGGATGCCCCGGACGTCGACTCCGCCGTGGCTCCAGAAACGCCGGTCCTCGACCGCCACCCAGGCCTTGGCCAAGCGCTCCGGTACAGCGTCCTCGGGGATGGCCCTGCGGCGCGGCCCCGCCACGTCCGCCAGCGGCTGACCGAAGCGATCGAGCACATGCATCGCCTCGGGCAGGGGAACGCCGTTCTTCAGGTCGTTCAGCGTTACGCACGGCACATCGGCAGCGCACGAGACCGTAAATGTGCGCATCACCACAACTCCGAGGACGAGGACGGCCCCGGTGCCCACGACTGCCCACGTCCGCCGGCGGGAGCGGACGAGGGAGGACGATAGGCGCGCGCCGAACGCGGAAACGCGGCGGAGCAGGGAACGCATGGAGATTCGATCCATCAGGAGAGGCCTCGGTACCACACGATACTCCCTCCATGAAGGAATCGTGCCAGCCGTTCGCACGCGCTACCTTTCCACCCGTGAAGCTCTACGCGCGCATACTGTCTTTCCTGAAGCCGCACTCTGCGCTCCTGGCGGCCGCGGTCGTGGCGACGTTCGTCTTCGCGCTCCTGGACGCGGCGGTATACGTGCTGCTGATCCCGTTCGTCCAGGCGCTGTTCGTGAACGGGCAGGCGGGTTCACCGTCCGCGCACCCGAGCGCGATGGATCGTCTGCTCGACGCCACCGTCTACCGGTGGGTGGACCTCGCCGGCGATCCGCTTGTCGCGATCACGAAGGTCATCGTTCTGATCCTGATCGTCTTCGCGGTGAAGAACGTCTTCTTCTTCGCGCGCGCGTATCTGGTGGCGCGTGCCGAACAGTCCGTGAACCGGGATCTGCGCAACCGGGTCTACGATCACCTGGTCGACCTCGACCTTGCCTTCTTCGGCCGGATTCGGATGGGGCAGATCGTCAGCCGGCTCACGACGGAGGTGGAGACGCTGCGGACCCTGGTCACCTCGGAACTGTCGAAGATGCTCTCCGCCGTCTTCGAGTTCGCCACCGCGCTCGTGGCCATGCTCGCCATCTCGTGGAAGCTGACGTTGGCGGCTTTCGTAGTGATTCCCGGCGCGACGATCATCTGGGGTCCGCTCGTAGGTGTCTTGCGCCGGCGTGACCGGCGCGTGCTGCACCTCGGCGGCGAAGTCAACGCGC
>JBBSOM010000659.1:0-2688 GCA_038259715.1 Longimicrobiales bacterium | reverse complement strand
TGCGTATTCCGGCGGATGTGGGCCACCGATTCCGAAGCAAGCGGGCCACCCGTTCCGAGGCAAGTGGGCCACTGATTCCGACGCAAGCGGGCCACCCGTTCCGAGGGATGTGGGCCACCCTCATGGGCAGGAGCGGAATGGGCGCTGGATAAGCGATCCCTCATACCGTCAGTTCGGCCCCTCCAACGGTACACAAACCTGGAGGGGAAATGGCGGCGGAAAGGTTGTCCATGCGCAAGATCAAGGAATTGCTTCGGCTCGGTGCGGAGGGGCTGTCCGAGCGGGAGATCAGCCAGAGCCTGAAGGTGAGCCGGAGCACAGTCCAGCGTTACCGACGGCGAGCGGAGGAGGCCGGACTCACCTGGCCGTTATCCGAGGACCTGGTCGACAGCGAGCTCGAGGCGCGGCTGTTCCCGCCGCCTCCCGCTCCCGATCGGGCGCGGCCGCTCCCGACCTGGAAGGACATCGACCAGGAGCTGCGCCGCAAAGGCGTCACGCTGCAACTTCTGTGGGATGAGCACCGCGCGGTGCATCCTGACGCGTACAGCTACAGCCGGTTCTGCGAGCTCTTCGGCGAGTGGAAGGGCACGCTCGATGTCGTACTCCGACAGGAGTACAAGGCTGGCGAGCGGAGCTTCGTGGATTACGCCGGCCAGACGATGCCGGTCGTCGATCGGGAGACGGGTGAAGTCCGCGAAGCCCAGATCTTCGTGGGTGCGCTGGGGGCGAGCAGTTACACCTACACCGAGGCCACGTGGACGCAGAGCCTGCCGGACTGGATCGGTAGCCACGTCCGTATGTTCGCCTACTTCGGCGGGGTCACGGAGCTCGTCATCCCTGACAACCTCCGCTCGGCGGTGAATCGAGCCTGTCGCTACGATCCGGACAAGAATCCCACCTATCAGGAGTTGGCGGACCACTACGGCACGGCGGTCCTGCCAGCCCGGCCGAGGGCTCCACGCGACAAGGCGAAAGTCGAAACCGCCGTACAGATCGTCGAGCGTCGGATCCTGGCGCCGTTACGCGATCACACGTTCTTCAGCCTTGCCGAGCTGAACGAGGAGCTCGGGCGCCTCCTCGAGAAGCTGAACGACCGACCCTTCCAGAAACTCGAAGGTAGCCGCCGCTCACTTTTCGAGAGCCTTGACCGTCCGGCCCTCAAACCGCTGCCTACGACACCGTATGAGTACGCCGAGTGGCGCACCGCCGGCGTCAACATCGACTACCATATCGCGGTCTACGACCACTACTACAGCGTGCCCTACCAACTCTCCAAGAAGCGCGTCGAGGTGCGGGTGACGGCCACCGCCGTAGAAGCGTTCCACGACGGCCGCCGCGTCGCTGCCCACCTCCGCGGCTTCCGCAAGGGCGGCTACACGACCGATCCGTCGCATCGGCCGAAGGCCCACCAGCAGCACCTGGAGTGGACGCCGTCCCGATTGGTCCATTGGGCCGAAAAAACGGGACCCAGCACGGCCCACGTCGTCCGCCGCATCCTCGATGAGCGCCCCCATCCGGAGCAGGGCTACCGCGCCTGCCTCGGAATTCTGCGCCTCGGCAACCGTTACGGCGCCGAACGCCTGGAGGCCGCATGCACGCGGGCGGCAGACCTGCCCCGCCTCACCTATCGCTCCATCCAGTCCATTCTCACGAACGGGCTGGACCGACTCCCCTCCCCCCAGGACGACCAGATCTCGCTCCAGCTCCCCCAGGAGCACGAGAACCTGCGCGGGGCCGACTACTACCGCACCCTGAACTGAGAACAAGCGATCATGCTTCTACAGCCGACCCTCGATCGTCTCCGCGAACTCCGCCTCTCCGGCATGGCCACCGCCCTCGAAGAGCAGCAAGGCATCCCCGACGTGCAGAGCCTGGCCTTCGATGACCGCCTCGCGCTGCTCGTCGAACGCGAGGCTTCCTTCCGCGAGAACCGCCGGCTCACACGGCTCCTCCGACAGGCCCGCTTCCGGCTCCCCGCTTGCGTCGAGGACCTCATCTTCGACGCCTCGCGTGGGCTCGATCGCTCCGTCGTGCTCCGACTCTCCGCTTGCGACTGGATCCCTCGCAGCCAGATCGTCCTGATCACGGGCGCCACCGGGACGGGCAAGACCTTTCTCGCCTGCGCACTCGGCCAAGCCGCATGCCGCCACGGTCATGCCACACGCTACTTCCGCCTGCCCGTCCTGCTCCAGGAACTCTCCATGGCGCGCGCCGACGGCTCCTACCCCAAGCTCCTCGACCGCCTCCAGAAGACCGAGCTCCTCCTCATCGACGACTACGGACTCGCCACCCTCTCCGAGGCCGAGCGACGTGACCTGCTCGAGGTGCTCGAAGACCGCCACGCTCGGCGTGCCACGCTCGTCACAAGCCAGCTCCCGCTCGAACACTGGCACGAGCTCATCGGTGACCCCACTTTCGGCGACGCGATCCTCGACCGCCTCGTCCACCACGCCCACCGCATCCAACTCAAAGGAGCATCCTTGCGTCGGAGGAAAACCAGCTCGGCAACCTCCGACGACCCGGCTCACGCGTGATGTTCACCCCAGCGTCGCTTTCGCTCCGACACGGGGGTGACCCACATGCTCCGGAATCTGTGGCCCGCTTCGATCGGAATCCCTGGCCCACTTCAGCTCGGAACGCTGGCCTCGCTTCGCTCGGAATCGGTGGCTCACTTCGTCGGAATGCGCA
>JBBSOM010000658.1:0-2688 GCA_038259715.1 Longimicrobiales bacterium | reverse complement strand
TGAGCCTCGAGCAACTCGTGGGACCAGGCCTCCCGGCCCTCCCACTCGAGGTTCACGAAGACTTCGTCTGCGAGCGACGCCATGACGTACTGGGCCTCGTCCAGGCGGTCGGCACCTTCGGGACCCATGACCCGGCCCACCTCGATGGCCTGTTGCTGCATGAATGTACGCAGGCGATTGCGAACGCTGGCGACCGCCTTCCGACTCGCGGCCACCCGCTCATCGGCCGATTCCCCGGCACGCTTGGTGAAGTGCCATGGATCCGTCTCGACCTCGGCCCCGACCTCGGATAGACGTGCGTAGAACTCCCGGAACGCGGTAGCCAGGATCCGGTGCGTCCGCGCTTCGGTCATACCGACGATTGCTCCGGAACGAAGAGAACAATCTCCGCCGGACGCTCCCGTCCCTGGCGCTCCGCCGGATGCGACAGCGCGAGCACCTCGTTGGCCGTCACGAAATCGGGATCGAGATCGACGCGAAAAAGGAGCACGCCGCTGCTCGGCACCAGGCCCAGGTCATCGTCCGAATCGATGCGCGTTCGCGTCGCACCCCGGATCCGCCGCTCCTCGATCGAGCGCATCCTCTCGGCCGTACCGATGCGACACTCCATGACCCACGACAGCACGCTGGTTTCGCTCATGCCTGGCGCGCCGGCCGCGCCGATGACCACCGTCCGGTTCTTCCACGCCGGCCTGAGCCGAAGGCGGAACGCGTCGCGCTCGAACTGGAAGGGAATGACTTCGTAGGCCTGCTCGACACTGTCCACCATTCGGTGACAGAAATCGAGCACCTCGTCGAACGTGCTGCGAAGGTCGTTGTGCCGGTAGCGCTCGAACCCCTGCGGCAGGAGGCCGGGGGTCAGGCCGGCGAGGGAGCCCGCGACACCGCACAGCGCGAGGTAGATCGGGAACGGGTGGATCCCGGGAGCGGCGAGGAGCGCTTCGAGCTGCGGGAGCGCCGCGAACAGCTTCTCGACCGTGGACTGGAGCTGGCGGACCTTCTCGCCCTTCGCCATCGCGGAGGACGCCCGGACCTTGTCCGAAAGGAACTTGGCCTTTTCACGGATGTCGTGCGCCAGATCCGACGTGGCGTCGGCAGGATACCCCACCGCATTGGCCACGAGCAGGGGCGGAACGAAATCCGTCAGCGAGTAGTTTTCCTGCTGGACTTTCACCCGGGCCAGCGGAAAGCTCGTGAACTTCTTCTTCGATGGCTCATCGGTCACCACCAACTGTGAAGCGGGGCGGAGGCGCGGGATCTGAACAGCGCCCTCGCCGAGGTGCTCATCGGCGACCGGATATCCCTCGATCGATTCGTAGCGCGGTATGCTTCCAGCCAACGGCTCGGTGGGGCCGCGCCGAGCCGGGACGGTCAGGTGGATGGTCATGACGCCCCGTCCACCCAGGCTCTCCGCGAACGGGGCCAGGTCCACCTGCATGGGACTGGTGACGAGGACCCCGTCGGGGAGCACCGCCTCGATCCCCGTGACCTGGAACATCCCGCTGGCCAGGGCCCGGCTGTCGATCTGCAGGTGGCTGACTCCCCAGTGGAAGGGTGAAGCGGCGCTGATGTGGTAGTGCAGCAGCCCCTCGCTCCGAAGGTCCGCCTGCTGGAAGTGCTGGGGCGCAAGGAGCATCCCCTCGTGCCACTGGATCGCGTCCGGTAGATCCTTTCCGTCACTCATTCTCGGTGTCGCCCAGGATAGTGAAGTATCGTGGCCATCAGCGGATGGGTTCGGCGTCGAACCCGTCGGGCCGCAAGATCAGTCGGAACTTCTTCATCAGGTCCACGCGCAGGCGGTGGACCCCCTCGGACAGGTAGTCCGCAAAGACAAAGAGCGCGACCCCCTTCCGACTCGGGAACGGAAGCGGGTCGATGTCGATGGTCTGGCCGGGCACGAACTGCCAACTCCGGTACGCGATGGCATCAGGATGGTCGCGGACCAGTTGTTCGCGCTGCTGGAACCACTGCTTCGCCGAGAGCGCGGTCACGACGGCAACGAGCGCGTCGTCACGCACGAGAACCACGTCCACCGGAATCGGGCTGTCAGCGTTGGCGGCCGGGACCGCAACGACCTGGAAGCTCCTGGTCGGTACCTTATGCGCGCACGCCGACATCGCCAACAAAGCGAGTACGAGGGTCCCTCCGCACCTCCAGTGGGGAGCCGCCCTCGACCTCACCGCCCCTCCTCGTTGAACGCGACGACGACGGCCGGCAGCCCCTCGCGGTCGCTGAACGCGCTCGCGGCCCGGTCCGCGTCGGCTTCGGAGTCGTATACGGCCAGACTGACCCGCTTCAGCCACTGTCCGGACCGGGCCCGCATGGCCCCGACCAGGGGATCGTAGCCGCGCCGACGCAGGTCGGCCGCCAGGCGATCCGCGTTCGCCTCCACTCCGAAGACGCCGAGTTGGACCACGTAGCGGGCCTGCCCCGGCACGCCTTCCGCGAACCTGGTCTCACGGTGCGGCGGCTCCTTGGATGCGGCGATCACCGTGCTGGCCACCGTCGGCGGGAGCGGCTCGACGGGTACGCAGCGTGCCGTGGCCGCGGCCGCGCTGACTTCGGTGGGAGCGCCCGGCGGCACCGTGGCGGTAGTGGGGGGCGCGGCGGCGGCGGCCGCGGCAGGGGGCGCGGGGGCAGCGGGGGCAGTGGGGGCGGCGCTCCCGACAGGCGCGACCGGCGAGGCGG
>JBBSOM010000657.1:0-2690 GCA_038259715.1 Longimicrobiales bacterium | reverse complement strand
GATCTGGCGGAGTACCCCCGCGGCCGCCGTCATCTCGGTGTCGGTGGTCTGCGCGCGCAACGCGGCACCGGGCAACGCAGCGACGAGGGCGGCGGCGAGGGCGAGGATGAGCGGAAGTAGACGACGCATGGGTCCTCCGGTTCGTAGCACGGCGCTTCGATGATTGGACGAAAGAGACAATAGGCCGGAGAACCGGCGGACCTCGCAAGCCCGCGATACGCCGCCGAGCGCCCCTGCCCCAAGCGCCGCTGCCCGAGAGCCGGAGCTGTCGGAGCTGTCGCAGTGATTTAGAAAAGTCCGGGGGATGGTTGAAATAGAAATGTCCTCCTCCCGGGGCTCAATGTGATCAAGGACTCCCAGAAGCCGGGGGAGTCGGAAGCGCCGGCCGCGAAGCGGCGGGCGTAGAGTATTGGCGGGCGATGAGGGCAGGCTTGGCGAGGAGCTTGCCGTTCTTGCGCCAGGGATGTTCAGGCCCGGGTCGTGGGGGCATGGACCGGGGCTTTGGCTTGGACGACGCCGTCGGCTTGGGCCTCGCACCGTTCTTCGAGGACGGTGGATCGGTAGCGACGACGCGTTCGAGATCGAGGTATCGGTGCCCGAAGCGGTAGTGGGTCGAACCGTCGAGCCTGAGCTCCACGGTGAGCTTGTGACCTGGCCGGATGCCGCGCGCCTGCTCCTTGGAGATCTGGAGCCGCCGGTTCTTGAAGCGGATGGTGAAGTCGCGAGCGACGGTGCGGGTCCATGTCTCTGCGAAGAGGGCGTCGAGGTTGGCCCTCTTGGGGAGGCGACGATGCGCGTCGCGAGCTTCTGCGGGCTCGACGGCGAAGCGCTCGTTCCAGTAGGGGGTGTAGACCTCCTCGAGGAAGCGGTTGCCGTCCTCGAGGGTCGAGATGCCCTCGACCCGGAGCTCCTTGACCAAGCGGTCCTGGGAGGTGCCGAAGTTGCGCTCGACCCGGCCCTTGGCCTGAGGCGAGTGGGCCAGGATGAGCCCTACGTTCAGTTCATCCAGCGCCCTGCGGATGATGGACTCGGTCCGCTGGATGTCACGCTCCTCCAAGGGGATCCGGGACACGGGCCGGGTCCACTGCCCGAAGTGACCCGCCTTGTCGGTGTAGAATGCCACAGGGCGCCCCCAGCGCCTCAAGTAATCGGTGGCCATCTGTCGGTTTGCCGCTCCGTTGTCGCGGGGGAAGAAGCGGGCCATGAGGAGTCGGTTGGTGGCATCGTCGTGCATCTGGATGAGTGTGAAGCGCCCCGGCACCCGGTCCTCGAACCACGCATGCTCCGAGCTGTCCCACTGAGTGAGTTCCCCGAAGGCAGCCCTGCGCGGTCGTGCCTTGCGGTGCCGAGGCCGCTCCGGCTTCGCCTTCCAGATCCCGTCCTCCATCATCCACAGCCGTAGCGTGGTGGCCTTCACCTCGCCGGGTGCCTTGGGGTCACGCCCCAGGTGCTCGGCCAGCAGCGTCGGCCCGAAGTCCCCGTACAACGGGTCGCGCGCCCGCTTCAGCGCCCAGGCCCGCACCTCGGGTGGCTTCGCCCGGTTCGAGGGCCGGCCCCGAAGTCCGTGCACCACTGCGGCGTCACCCTCGATCTCCCACGACCGTCGCACGCGCCGCAAGTGCCGCGCGCTCACCCCGATCAGGTCAGCCCCCCGACACGCCGGCACCAGACCCTGCTTCACCTGGTGCAGCACCGCCAAGCAATCTCGCTCCCTTTGGCTCAACGTCAGCATCTCCTCTCCCGGCTCCGGTCCGTTCGCGCTCCTGCCACGAACAAACTCCGAAAGAGGACATTCCTACTTCAACCAAACCGGACATTTCTACTTCAACGCTACACCGGAGCTGTCGGAGCCCTTTCCGCTCCGCCCGTGCCCACCTACTCTCTCCGCTCCCCGCAGACGCACCCGTTCGGGAGTCGTATAGATGCGCCGCCTGCTCCAGGCCTTCCTGGTCGCTTTCCTCGTCCCTTCCCTGCTCGGCGTCGCGTCCACGAACGCCGCGGCCCAGGCCGCCGTCCAGCCCCAGGGCACCCGTTTTCTCGGCCAACCGTCGGTCGGTGCCGACGCCATCGCCTTCGTGCACGCCAACGACATCTGGGTGGTCGGCCGTGATGGTGGCCAGGCTCGCCGGCTCACCAGCGACGCAGGGGCCGAGACCGATCCGGCGATCAGCCCGGACGGCAAGTGGATCGCGTTCACCGGCGAGTACGGTGGGGACCAGGACGTCTACGTGGTCGCCGCGGAAGGTGGCCAGCCGCAACGCCTGACCTGGCATCCCGGCCCGGACGTGGTTCAGGGGTGGACGCCCGACGGGAAGATCATGTTCCAATCCGGACGCGAAGGCGTGCAGACCCGCATGTGGAAATTCTACACCGTCCCGCGCACGGGCGGACTTCCGACGGCGCTGGCTGTGCCCCAGGCGTTCCAGGGGAAGATGAGCGCGGACGGGAAGATGGTCGCGTACCAGGAGATCTCGTTCTGGGACCCAGAATGGCGCAACTATCGCGGCGGGCAGGCGCAGGCGATTCGCATGGTGAACCTGTCCACGCTAGACCAGACGTTCACGCCTTGGGAGGGAGAGCGTCAAACCAACCCCTCGTGGATGGACGGCGTCGTCTACTACCTGTCCGAACGGGACTGGGCAACCAACGTCTGGTCGTTCGACCCGCGTACGAACCAGGAAAAGCAGCTC
>JBBSOM010000656.1:0-2693 GCA_038259715.1 Longimicrobiales bacterium | reverse complement strand
GAGCGCTTCGATGGCGTCGTCTTCATCGAGCGCGGGGACGGCATCGAGCGCGGGGAAATCAGCGCTCGGCGTGGTTCCGTACTCCACCGGCGCCGCCTCGCGAACAACGGCCCAGCGCCGGCGCTGCAAGTCGCGGTAGCCGGCAGCACCAGAAGGGGCGGGGTGAGCGGTACCGACGGGGCGAACCGGAGGGGCGGCACGAACGGAGCGAACCGAGCCGACAGAACGCGCTGCGGGAACACGGAGCATGGGGAAGGCCTCCTTCTCGGGAAACACCGAAGACACCCCGAAATATAAGACCGGGTCGGGCGGCTCTCTGACGTGACCGAGGCGGCCCCAAACGGCTCTCGGAGGCCTTCCGAGCGCGACCCCGGCGCCGACGAGCGGCAGAGGGGCCGAGGCACGCGCCATCCTTGCGTTCCGCACCCCATCCCGGACCCCACCGACTTCAGTGCTTGAAAAGCTGTCCATGTCTGGATGGGACGACTCTCAGGGACTTCGGAACTCCTTGCGCCACAGGCACTCTGAGAGGCCTACGACCGCGTCGAGGCTCCCCGGGCCCCTTTTCATCGTCCGGGCGGCAGCCATCCGTCGGCTGCACCCATCCATCGCCCGGGCGCCAGCCATCCATCGCCTGGGCGGCAGCCACGCAGGCATGGCGTACCGAGCCCCCCTTGGGCGTGCCCGAGCCCAGGCCAAAATGGGTCGCGACTCGGCGGCGCCAGTCTGAGACCCTACGTCGATGCGCTGCGCGTCTACGAGGTCCGGGCAGGGGTGCTGGACTAGCGTATCTCGGTGACTGGGCAATGCGGCTGGGCGGCGCTGACCTTGGAGCAGTGTCGCCGGGACGTCTCGGCTGCTATGCGTGTGCGTGGCGAGGTGAGATCGCGGCCTTCCACGTGCAGCATGACCTGGAAGCGCTAGACTCGACCTTCGATAGCACGTGACGCGTCTATCCGTATGCCCGCGGGTTGCCTCGCCCTTCCTCATCCCCCCCTCATGTTCGCGTTGCCGATCTTGGGGAATGCGAAGTTCGCGTAAGCCAGCTCGTTGCCGGCGAAGTAGGGGAACGCATGGCTGCGGAACTCCTTCCAGGAGTCGTAGACCTTCTTGAAGCTCGCGTTGTCGGCGGCCTGCTCCTCGAGGTAGGCGTTCGACTCCTTCCACGCGGCTTCCATGATCTCGTCCGAGAACTCACGTAGCGTCACGCCATCGTTCTGGACGAGGCGCGCGAGTGCGAGCGGGTTCGCGGCGTCGTACGCGGCCAGACGCTCGGAAATCGTCTCCCCGCATGCACTCTTGAGGATCTCCTGGTACGCGGTCGGGAGCTTGTCGTACTCGGCCTTGTTGATGAGGAGTGAGCCGGTCAGGCCGGGCTCCCACCAACCCGGGTAGTAGTAGTTCTTGGCGATCTGCTGGAAGCCGAGCTTCTCGTCGTCGTAGGGGCCGACCCACTCGGTGGCGTCGATGGCGCCGCGCTCGAGCGCCGGATAGATGTCACCACCGGCGAGGATCTGCACGGTCACGCCGAGGCGCGACATGATCTCGCCGCCCATGCCGGGAATGCGCATGCGCAGGCCGCGGAGGTCGGCCAACGTGTTCACGGGATGGCGGAACCACCCGCCCATCTGGCCACCTGTAGAGACGGCGGGGTACGAGATGATCCCGAAGTCCGAATAGACGCCGTTGAGGAGGTCGAGGCCGTTGCCGTGGTAGAACCATGCGAGCTGCTGACGCGTACTGAGCCCGAACGGCACCGACGAGTCGAACGCGAGGGCGGAGTTCTTACCGATATAGTAGTAGCCCGGCGACACGCCGCACTGGACGGTACCCTGTTGGACGGCGTCCATGACCTGGAGCGCGGGCACGATTTCGTTGGCGGCGTACACGCGCATGGTGAACTTCCCGCCCGTCATGGCCGAGACCCGCTCCGCGACGCGCTCGCCCGCGCCATGGATGAGGTCGAGGCTGCGCGGAAAGCTCGTGACCAGACGCCAGTGCACCGCGGGACCCGAGATCCCTCCACCGTCCGAGGCCGCTCCGGTGGCCGCGTCGGGAGAAGCACCGCACGCGGAGAGCGCTGCGGCGCCGGTCGCGCCGACCGCCGCTTTCTTCAGAAAATCACGCCGCTTGAGGGTCATTCGAAACAGCCTCGCGTTGAGGGAGGGTCCGCACCGGCTGCTAAGGTAGGGCACGACCGCCACGGGGCAATCGTCCGGCGGCCGGCGGCTGGCGCGAGCGACCTCCGACAGGGATGTTGTGTCCCTGCCGCAGACTCGACGAGCACTCTGCCCGAGGAACCGATGCACACGATGCCGCTTGCCCGCGCCGCTTTGTTCACGCTGGCCGCCACGCTGACCGTTCCCGCTTCCGGAGTGGCGGGCCAGTCCAGCGCGTCGGCCGCCGATCGGACCGCCGCCGGTTCCACTGCCGAAGGCCCGGTGCGTGCCGCACACGGCATGGTCGTGTCCGAGAACTGGCGTGCGAGCGAGGTAGGCCGGGATGTGCTCGCCGCCGGAGGCAACGCCGTCGACGCGGCCATCGCGACGGGCTTTGCGCTCGCCGTCACGCACCCGTCCGCGGGCAACATCGGCGGCGGCGGCTTCATGGTCATCCGCTTCCCGAACGGGAACTCGACCACCATCGATTTCCGGGAGAAGGCGCCGCTGGCCGCCACCCCGGACATGTGGCTC
>JBBSOM010000655.1:0-2694 GCA_038259715.1 Longimicrobiales bacterium | reverse complement strand
GTGCGTTTCGGCATCGCGTACATCGGCGACGACTCGATCGTGCCCGAGCTCCGTGGGATATTGCGCGCCCGGTATGGAGACGACGTCGAGATCCTGACGTCGCCGGCCACTCCGGTCCTCGCCACCCATCTGGGCCTCGGCGCCTGGGGCATCGCCCACCTGGTCGAGGACTGAGCGAGGTGAGGACAGGCCAGGTCGCGCCCTGAGCGGGTCGACGCGAGCCGGTGGCCGCCGGCCGCTCCGGTAGCCACCCGTTGTGGACGGGAAGCGGAGGTCACCCCCGGAGCTTCTGTTTACCCCCGACCAGCACGTCGTACGTAGCACGGTGGGCCGCGCTCAGTTCCGCGGGCAGGCCTACCAGAAGCGCTCGGCCGCCCCTCCCGTCCGGCAGGTGCAGGAGCAAATGGTCGCGCGGGGCGGGGGACTCGTACGGATGCGCCTTCCCCGTTTCGTCCACCGCGATCGTGCGGCCGGGTGCGAGCCATTGGGCCAGGCGGATGCCGTAGGTGGTCCACGCCTCCAGCACATCGACGTCCCCCCGAGCCACCGTAGGAATGAGCGTGTCGCGGTAGTACGCAACGGCGTTCGCGTACCCCTCCGCATCCGCCTGCTTCAGTTCGCGGAGCCGCTCACGGTAGAACTCGCGCGGGTCGCGCGCGCCCTCCCGGGCGAGGGCTTCGTCGAGTCGGCGGTCGGCTTTCGCGGTAAGGTCGTCGAACATGGGTGGTAGGATCGCGCCGGTCCAGGGGAGCGTCAATCGGTTGCGCAGGCGCCTGGCCGTTCGTTGTGCCCCCCATCGCCCGGGGGTAACTTCGAGCCATGAACCCATCGACGTTCCACATGCCCGGCGACGCTCCGAATCCCCAGGATTTCATGGAGGTGCCGTGGGACATGTTCGGCGAACTCTGTCGCGCACTGGCGCTTCGCGTCGCCCGGGAGTACAGCCCCAACCTCGTGATCGGCATCGCCCGAGCGGGTGTCATTCCGGGCGCAGTCGTCGCGTCGATCCTTCGTGTCGACTTCTTTTCGATGAAGATTTCGCGCAAGGAAGGCGACGAACAGGTGCGCGACCGGCCGGCCATCCTTTCCGCTGCGCCGCCCCAGGCGTTGGGCAAGCGGGTACTCATCGTGGACGAGATCGCTACCTCGGGAGAGACGCTGCGGCTCGCACTGGCCGCCGTGCGCGACGTCCGTCCTGCCGAAGTGCGCACCGCGACGAGCTTTGCACGCACCCGGGGCTACAAGGCCGATTACTTCGCGCTCGAGACCGACGCGAACGTCATCTTTCCCTGGGATCGGAAGATCTTCCAGGACGGAGAACTGGTGGTGAATCCGCGGTATGCGTCCGTCCTGGACGAGTAGGGAACGTCGGGGTCCCTGCGAGTCACGCGGTTTCCACAGCACGGAGTTGTGTCTCAGTGAAGATTCTGGTTGCCGACGATGATCCGGTGCACGTGCACCTTTTCAGGACCACGTTCGAGAAGCGTGGATGGCAGGTGGTCTCCGCCGTCGATGCGATGCAGGCCCTCATGCTCACCCAGAAGGAGACCGGCATCAACGTCATTCTCCTGGACATCAACATGCCGGGGGGGAGCGGCCTGAAGACCCTCGAGCGTCTCAAGGCCTCCAGCAAGACGAGCTCCATTCCGGTGGTGGTCGTGAGCGCCGTCGACGATCCTGATGCCCCTGCTCGGGTCCGGGCTCTCGGGGCTGCCGCTTTCGTCCATAAGCCTGTGGATGCCGAAGCCCTCGCGCGCGCCATCGAAAAGGCGGCGCAGCCCAAGGGAAGCTAGGCGGAGGGGCTCGGAAGGTGAAGCCGGCACTTGCGGGCCTGGCGGCAGTGGGACTCACCGCGTGCCTCGCGTGCTCAGGTGACGCCGCCCCATCCTATGTCGACGTCGAACTCGGGGACGAAATGGTGTCCGTGGGCGTCACTGAGGGTCCTCCGGATCTTACCATGGGAGGGGTCGACGACCTTGTCGTCGGACCGCATGGGGATCTCTTCATCCTCGACGCCAAGAGCGTTCGCGTGCTCCGATTCTCGGTCTCGGGCGAGCCTCTCGCGGGCGTCGGACGCGAGGGTGATGGTCCTGACGAGTTCCGCTGGCCGGCGGGCATCGATATGGATGCGCAGGGCAGACTTGTCGTACTGAGTCAGGCGCATCAGACCCTCGCGCGGTTCTCCGTTGATGCAGATTCGCTTCGGTTCATCGATGCGCCGCGCCTTCCGTTCCCGGCACGGGATCTCTGCTTCCTCGGCGATCGGATGTATGTGCTCGGTACTCCATGAGCCCCGATCCGGCAACCGGTCGCTCGACTGCGGCGATCTCGCTCTTCGGCATCGACGAGGCGCACGTAGGTCTCCAGGTTCTGGACGCAACTCCGAGCTCATCGAACGTCTCTGGGGCCGAGCTACGCTCCATCGTTGTCGACCTTGTCGACGGCGGGGTTCACGAGATTCGCCAGAAACTCCCGCCGATCAAGGCATACCGCGACGGTGTCGGGTATGCGTGGGAGGAGGCTCCCTACCCGCGGGTCTGGCTACTTCCGGTGCAGTTCCACTGGCACGAATAGATCGTTCGCGCGCGATGCGGGTTGCCGCCGGTCGAGCGAGGGTTGCCGTCAATCGCCCCCGGGGGCGGCTCTGGCGTGGTCGAGCCGGCAGTTGACCGTAAATAATGTGGGTGAATCGCC
>JBBSOM010000654.1:0-2694 GCA_038259715.1 Longimicrobiales bacterium | reverse complement strand
GCAGGAGATCGACCCCACGTTCGATGAAGGTGGGCTCGGCTTCAGCAAGTTCTCCAGGTTTCTGGCCGAGGCCTCGTCGCGGGGCGTCGTCCGGTTGCAGAAGCTCGAGAACGGTCAATACGAGGTGGGGGCGGGATCAGGGCGTGCTCGCGCCAAGAACCAGGGCGACGATCGGGAGGGCCGCCGCGGACGGGGTCGTGGTCGCGACCGCGCCGCCGAAAGGACGGCCGATCGCGCCCCCGACCCCGAAAATACCGCCGATCGCGACGCCGACGGCGCCCCAAACGACGAAAAGGACGGGCGTGACAAGGAGAGCCGTAGCCGCGACAGGGGCACGGCGAAGCGTCAACCCGAACCACAGACGTCCCAGGACGGCTCGGACGGAGACCCGCTCCAGGGCGCGTATGCTCTCATGACGCGTTCGCTCGACCAACTCCGGGAGGCCGGCCGGGACCCCGTGCGCGACTCCGACGTGAAGCGGAAGATGCTCGAGCTGGATGGCTCGTTCGATGAGACCGAACTCGGCTTCCCGAAATTCAGCAAATTCCTCGCACACGCCGAAGATCATTCGGTGATCCGCCTCCTGAAGACCGACGCGGGCAACTACGAGGTTACGCGGGCCGACAAGCGGAGCAATGCCGGCCATGCCGCGAAGGACACCGAGCATGAGGCCGGCCACCATGGAGAACGAGACCATGGACAAGAGGAACTGCACGCCGAACGCACGCCTGAATCCACGCATGAGGCGAGGATGGACGAGCGGTCGGAGGCGCCCACCCACGCGCCGGCGGAGCCTTCGGTAGTCGATATCGATCCCACCGAGTTCGAAGACGTAGGCCGCCGGCTCGGGCCACGTCGAGGTTCGACGCGTCGGCGCCCGGAGACGGAGGCCCCCGACCTGTTCGCGGGCCAGATGGTCCCATCGGCTTCCGTTGCCGTCGAGCCCGGTTTCGGCGACGAGACTCGCGAAGCTGCTCGCATAAACCCCGACGACGTGTCCGCGGAAGGGAGCGCCGCGGACTTCGATGCGTCCGCGCTCGGACTTCCGACCGAAACGGATGCGATCATCCGGTACCTGACGCACCGGTATCGTGGGGTCGGAGAGAAGACCGCCGAGTCCCTGGTCGATCGGTTTGGAGCGGATCTCTTCCAGGTCCTTCGTGACGATCCGGATGCGATCAAGGCAACGGTGACGCCCAAGCGTGCGGAACAGGTCATCGATGCTTGGCGGGTGGACTACGAGCGCCGCTCGGAACGTCGCAGTGGCGACGGTTCGTCACCCTCCGAGCGTGGCGAGGGCCGATCCGGGCGCCGCGGGAGTCGCCGTCGCGGATGAGCGATCCCACGTGGATCTCGATTCTGCCGCCGGTCATCGCGATCGTTCTGGCGATCTGGACTCGACAGGTCTACCTGTCGCTTTTCGGCGGGATCTGGCTCGGGTGGACCATCTTGTCCGGCTGGAACCCGGCCGCCGGAATGGGCGGCGCGATCGCGGGCATCGTCCGAGTGTTCCAGAACGAGGGAAACACCCAGGTGATCATATTCACGATCATCATCGGATCGCTGATCGCTACCGTCGAGGCGTCCGGGGGCGTTCGCGGATTCGTCGCCTTCCTGGAACGGACGAACTGGGTGAATTCAGCGAAGCGGGCGCAGTTGCTCGCCTTCATCATCGGGTGCGTGATCTTCATCGAGTCGAACATCACGGTGCTGGTTTCCGGTGCGGTCGCGCGCCCGCTCTGCGACCGATACAAGTGCTCGCGGGAGAAGCTCGCGTACATCATCGACTCGACGGCGGCACCCATCTGCATTCTCATCCCGATGAATGCGTGGGGCGCGTACAACATCGGGATCCTGGAAGGACTCGGTGTCGCGAATCCGCTCAAGGTGTTTCTCGAGGCGGTCGTGCTCGACTTCTACGCGATCATCGCCGTGTTGCTCGTCCTGGTGGTGATTCTCTTCGGCATCGACATAGGGCCCATGAAGAAGGCCGAGGAGCGGACTCGGAAGGGCGAGCTGCTCTGGCCTGACTCGATGCCGATGATCGACGAGGCGATCCTGGCGCCGACCCCCAATGACAAGATCCCGCCGCGCCCGTTCAACATGTTCGTCCCGATCGCAGCGATGGTCCTGTTCATGCCGGTCGGGCTTTTCATCACCGGGAAGGGCGACGTTCTCGCGGGCTCCGGGTCGACTTCGGTGCTGTGGGCGGTCCTGTTGGGGCTGGCGACCGCCTGGCTCCTCCTTCTGGCGCAGAAGGCCTACACGCAGGACGAACTCGTGAAGATCGGCCTCAAAGGCGCCGGGGGCCTCATTCCGCTCGCGCTCATCCTGCTCCTCGCGATCGCCCTCGGCGATGTGGCTCAGAAGCTCGGAACCGGGCTCTACGTTGCGCAGTTGACCTCGGGGCTTCTGCCGCCCTTTCTGTTTCTTCCGCTGGTCTTCGTGGTGGCCGCGATGATCGCGTTCTCGACCGGGACGAGTTGGGGGACGTTTGCGATCATGCTTCCGATCGCGGTGCCTGCCGGGATGGCGCTGGGCCTTCCTGCGGCTCCGTTCGTGGCGGCTTCTCTGTCCGGTGGTGTGTTCGGTGACCATTGCTCGCCGATTTCCGACACGACGATCATCGCATCGATGTCGGCCGCCACGGACCACATCGATCACGTGCGTACCCAGTTGCCGTACGCGCTTCTG
>JBBSOM010000653.1:0-2695 GCA_038259715.1 Longimicrobiales bacterium | reverse complement strand
GCTCCTCACCGAGAGCGTGGTGCTCGCGGTCCTGGGAGGACTGGCCGGCCTGGCCCTGATGCCGCCCACGCTCGGCCTCGTCCTGGAACTGGCTCCGCCGAACCTCTTGCGAATCGGGGATGTCTCGCCCGACGCGACGCTCCTGCTCCTCACCCTTGGGGTGGCGGTGGCGACGGGGCTGCTCTTCGGCGTCGTCCCTGGGTTGGCCGCGACCCGGCCATCGGCGTCGGCAGGCCTCCAGGAGACGGGACGGACCCGCACCGCGTCGAGGAGCCGGCATCGCCTCAGTCAAGTGCTGGTCGTCGCGCAGGTGACGCTGACGCTCGTTCTCGTCGTGAGCGCGGGGCTCCTCGTTCGCACATTCGTGTCGCTCGCGGGGCAGGAGCCGGGCTTCCGCGAAGACGGCGTCCTGGCGATGCGCCTGTCGGTGCCTGTGGACCGCTACCGGAGCGTGCCTCTGCTGGAGGACTACGAGCGCCGCCTCGTCGGGCGCCTGCGCGAGGTCCCCGGCGTCGCTTCCGCCGCGCTCGCCAACCACCTGCCGCTCGAGCGGAGTCACGCGATCCGGTCCTACATGGCCGAAGGAGTGACGGAGCCGCGCGAGGCCCAGTACGCGGTGGTGAGCCCGGGGTACTTCCGCACGCTCGGGATCCCCGTTCTCCGGGGGAGGCCGTTCCACGAGTCCGACGACCGCACCTCCCCGCCCGTGGCCGTCGTGGACGAGGCGCTGGCGCGCGAGGCGTGGCCCGGCGAGGATCCCGTGGGCAAGCGTGTCAGGTTCGAGGACGGGCGGGCGTGGTACACGGTCGTGGGTGTCAGCGCGGACGTCCGGGGCGGCGGCCTGGCGGCCCTACCCGGAGCTGGCCTGCACATCCCCTACGGCCAACGTCCCGACACCCCCGTGGAGCTGGCGGTGGGGCGGGACATCGTCATCCTCGTGGGGGCGCGAGCGGGCGCGGGGGAGCTGGCGGAGGCGTTGCGCCGCGCCGTCTGGGACGTCGAACCGACTCAGCCGGTTCCGGCCGTCGTGTCGCTGGGCAGCACCCTCTCCGAGAGCACGCGGGCGCAGCGCTTCCGCGCCACGCTGTTCGCGGCCTTCGCCGGCCTCGCGCTCTTGTTGGCGGTGGCCGGGATCTACGGTGTCGTGGGCCATGTCCTGGGTGAACGGACCCACGAGTTCGGGATCCGCAGGGCGCTGGGTGCCGACGACCGCGAGATCGTGCGGCTGGCTCTTTCCTGGGGGCTGCGGCTGACGGCGGCCGGCATCGCCCTCGGCCTCGTGGGCGTTGTCGCGGCGGCCCGGCTCCTGTCCGGGCTGCTGTTTGGCGTCGGGGCCACGGACGCCCTCACCGTGGCGGCGGCCGTGTGCGCCGTATTGCTGGTCGCGCTTCTCGCGTGCGTGGTCCCGGCTGTCCGGGCCGTGCGGGCGGACCCGCTCCTCGCGATGCGATCGGAGTGAGCGGTCCGGTCGCATCCTGCCGGTGTCAGCCCGACCCGGTCGTGTCCGCCGACGCCGTGTAGGCGGGCCCCCGCAGGACCCTGCCGGGCAGGGCGTCGGTCGCCGTACCGTTGGCGATCACCGGCACACCGTTCACGAGCACCCAGTCCATTCCTTCAGAGAGTTGGTTCGGCTCTTCGAAGGTGGCTCGTTCGCGTACCCGCTCGACGTCGAAGACCACGACGTCAGCCCACTTCCCAACGGCGAGCGTGCCCCGCTCCTCGAGGTGCATCTTGGTGGCGGGCAGCGACGAGAACTTCCGGATCGCCTCGGCCAGCGTGAACAGGCTGTCTTCACGCACATACTTCCGGATGATGCGGGGGAACGTGCCGTATGCGCGTGGGTGGGGATGCTCCCGGCCCAGTAGACCGTCGGGGGCGGTGCCCTGCGAGTCGTTGTCGATGCTCACCCACGGTTGGCTGAGCGCCAACGATACGTCTTCCTGTGACATGCCGAAGACCGCGCCGTAGCTGTACCCCTGGTCGGCGATCAGAAGGTCGAGCAGGGCGTCGATCGGTTTCTTGCCCTGCATCTCGGCGATCTGGGCGAGGTTCTTCCCCTGGAGCGGGCGCAGGTCCGGATTCTGAACGACGCATACCAGAACCGCTTCCGGCCCGGGGATCTCCTGCCATTCGTTGTCCCAATCGGATCCTGAGGTGCGCATGTCGCGCTCGACCCGCGCCCGGGTGGCGAGGTCGTTGAGGCGCTCGATCATCTTGGCGTCTCCTCCATCATGCGCCCACGGCGGTACGAACGCCGACAGGGAGTTGAACCACGCCGTGTAGGCGTAGGTGTCGGCGCTGATATCCAGCCCGGCCGCCCGCGCCGAATCGATCTTGGCCACAATGTCCCGCATCCGCCCCCAGTTGTGCGTGCCCGCCGCCTTGAGGTGCCAGATCTCCACGGGGATGCGCGCCTCGGTCCCGATGCGGATCGCCTCGTCGACGGCCTGCAATACCGCGTCACCCTCCGAGCGCATGTGCGTGGCGTACACTCCGCCCAGTGGGGCCGCCGCCGACGCCAGGGCGACCAGCTCCTCGGTGGTCGCGTAGGGCGCCGGCGCGTATTGGAGCGACGTCGACACGCCTACCGCGCCCTCGCGCATGGCTTCGGTCACGAGCGCCTTCATCGAATCGAGCTGTGCGGATGTGGGCTGGACATCGTCGTCGCCCAGCACGACGCGGCGGACCTGCGTGG
>JBBSOM010000652.1:0-2704 GCA_038259715.1 Longimicrobiales bacterium | reverse complement strand
TCGACTACGAGTTCGCCAAGAGCGGAACGGTGCTCGACTACACCACCTCGGGCTCGGAGGGCGCGGCCGACGGGGTCTTCCGTCTGCGGCCGGCGGGGGACGCCGAGCCTGTGGCCGCCGGCCAGGGTCGCTACGTGAAGCTCGCCGTCGCCGACGACGGGGCGCACGTGGCCTTCGTCACGGATCGCGACGACCGCGCGGCCGAGGATCCCGCCTTCGCGCTCTATCTGGGCGGTGCGTCGGGGCAGGCCGCCTCGGTGGTGGGTGCGGGTGGCGCAGGGCTCCCGGACGGATGGGCGCCGAGCCAGTTCGGAACCGTGTCCTTCTCGAAGAGCACCGGACGCGTCTTCTTCGGGTCGAACGAGCGGCCGGAGGCGGAGCCGGAGAACGACACGCCCGAGGACGAGCGGGTCCGCGTCGACGTGTGGAACTGGAAGGACCCCTACCTCCAGCCCATGCAGGAGGTGCAGCTCAAGGAAGAAGAGCAACGCACGTACCAGGCGTACTACGACGCCGGAGCGCGGCGTGTGGTGCAGCTCGAGCCCCCGGACCTTCCGTCGGTGACGGTGGCTGGGAAGGGCGACGGCGCGCTCGCGCTCGGCGTATCGAACATGCCGTACCGTCAGGAGGTCTCATGGGACGGCCGCTACGTGGATGTCTACGTGGTCAACGCCACCGACGGCTCACGCGAGCGACTCGTCGAGCACCTGAAGTCGCTTCCGCGCCTGTCTCCCACCGGGAAGTACGCCTACTGGTGGGATGGTGAGTCCCGTTCGTGGAAGGCGCTCGACCTGGCCACACGGAAGGTGACCGACATGACGGCCTCGATCGACCAGGCCTTCTACGACGAACTGGACGACCACCCGGACCTGCCTCCCGCCTACGGTTCGGCGGGGTGGACGGAAGGCGATGGGGCATTCCTCCCCTACGACAACTTCGACATCTGGATGGTCGACCCGACGGGCGGTCGCCCGGCGCGGGATGTGACGGAGGGGGTGGGCCGCCGGGACGGCATCCACTTCCGCTACGCCGACGCGGAGGATCTCGCCCGCGAAGATGGGATCCCGGCCGACCGTGACGTCACGCTGTCGGCGACGGTCGAGGCCACGAAGGCCAGCGGCTTCTATCAGGACCGCTTCGACGGCAATGCGGCGCCACGCCCCCTCGTCACGGGCGACTTCGCATACGGGGGTCTCGAGAAGGCCAAGGACGCGGACGTGTATCTGTTCGAGCGCCAGAGCTTCCGCGAGTTCCCCGACATGTGGGTCACGGACGCGAGCTTCTCGTCGCCGCGGAAGGTTACCGATGCGAACCCACAGCAGGCGGACTACCTGTGGGGGAGCGCCGAACTGGTGAGCTGGCATTCCAATGACGGCATTCCGCTCCGGGGCATCCTCATCAAGCCGGACGACTTCGATCCATCGAAGAAGTACCCGATGATGGTCTACTTCTACGAGCGCATGACGGACGCGCTGCACCGCTACCAGACCCCGGCCGCGGGAAGCTCTTCGATCAACTGGAGTTTCTATGTGTCGCGCGGATACCTGCTCTTCGTACCGGACATTTCCTACGAGATTGGACACCCGGGCGAGAGCGCGCTCGACGCGGTGGTCCCGGGCGTTCTGGAGATGGAGGACAAGGGCTTCGTCGACCGTGACCGCGTGGGTGTTCAGGGCCATTCGTGGGGCGGGTACCAGATCGCCTGGATGATCACGCATACCAACATCTTCCGTGCCGCCGAGGCGGGCGCGCCGGTTGCGAACATGACGTCCGCGTATGGCGGCATCCGTTGGGGCTCGGGCATGAGTCGCGCGTTCCAGTACGAACGCACGCAAAGCCGGATCGGCGGCTCCCTTTGGGAGAAACCGCTCCTCTACATCGAGAACTCCCCGATCTTCACGGCGGACAAGGTGCAGACGCCGTTGCTGATGATGCACAACGACGCGGACACGGCCGTGCCGTGGTACCAGGGTATCGAGTACTTCAGCGCGCTCCGGCGGTTGCAAAAGCCAGTGTGGCTGGTCGTGTACAACGGTGAGTTCCACGGGCTCTTCCGGCCGCAGGACAAAAAGGACTGGGCCATACGGATGCAGCAGTTCTTCGACTACTACCTGAAGGATTCGCCCGAGCCCGTGTGGATGAAGGAAGGGGTGCCCGCGATCCTGAAGGGTAAGACGCTGGGTCTGGGGCTCGCCGGCCAGAAGGCCGTGAGCGAGGGCTCGGCGGGGTCGGGCCACTGACGCCGAACCTGGAAACGCCGTGCGCATGACGTTGGGAACGGCCGTGGCCGTCGGGACGGGAGTCCTGGCGGTCACGGCGCTTCTGGGCCCGCGGGCGCGCCTCAACGAGGGGCCCGACGTCGGTCCGGCCGGTGAGCCCGACGTGCCCCGGTCGGGCATCGACGCCTGGCTTCATGACGCGGAGGCGACGGTGCCCGGAATACGCCCGGGCTCCGAGAAGAAGGTGGTATGGGCGGGGGCAGCCGACTCGGTGACCGAGCTGTCCGTCGTGTATGTGCACGGATTCAGTGCCGACCGGCAGGAGTTGGACCCTGTCCCGAGACAGGTAGCGCGCGCGCTTGGGGCCAATCTGTTCTACACGCGCTTGCGCGGACATGGGCGCGACGGAGCCGCGATGGCGGAGCCGCAGGCCATGGATTGGCTGCGTGATACCGAGGAGGCCATCGCGATGGGTCGGCGCATCG
>JBBSOM010000651.1:0-2704 GCA_038259715.1 Longimicrobiales bacterium | reverse complement strand
GGTACGCACGTCGACGTCCGGCGTGAATCGGGCAGACCTCCTCCAGCGCAAAGGCGCGTATCCGGCGCCTCCAGGCTGGCCGGCGGACATTCCGGGCCTCGAGTTCGCGGGAACCGTCGACGCCGTGGGGTCCGGCGTGGCCCGGTGGTGCGTGGGAGACGCGGTCATGGGCATCGTCGGTGGAGGGGGGTATGCCGAACGGGTCGTAACCCCCGCCGACACCGTGGTCCGCGCGCCCGAAGGCATGGACCTGCAAGACGCCGGCGCGATTCCGGAGGTCTTCGAGACCGCGTTCGACGCCGTCTTTCTGCAGGAGGGACTGAAGGAGGGGGAGACCCTGCTCGTCCACGCGGTTGGGAGCGGCGTCGGGACCGCGGCGCTCCAGTTGGCCCGTGCGTTCGGCGCGCGTGTGATCGGCACGTCGAGGACGGCGACCAAGCTGCAGCGGGCTGAGGCCCTGGGGCTCGAACATCCGCTGATCGGAGACGAGACCTGGCCGGAACGTGTCCTCGAGGTGACGGACGGGCGGGGGGTGGACGTCATCCTCGATCTGGTCGGCGGGCCGTACCTCGCGGGAAACCAGAAGGTCGTCGCGCGCGGTGGACGGCACATCGTGGTGGGTGTGTCCGGTGGGCCGCTGGCCGAGATCGATCTGAGGGCGATGATGGGCAAGCGCGCGTCCATCCGGGGAACGGTACTGCGGGCCCGCCCGCTCGAAGAAAAGGCGAGGTTGGCGCGGGCTTTCGAGGAGCGGGTGCTGCCGATGTTCGAGGATGGGCGGGTGCGACCGGTCGTGGACAGGGTCCTCCCGGCGGACGCGGCCGGCGAGGCCCACCGGCTCATCGCCGCCAATCAGACGTTCGGGAAGCTGCTCCTGAAATGGTGAGCGCGCGACGGCGGCGCCACCCGGGCCGGTCTGGGCCGGACGGGTCCGGGTTTCTCCCCATTTCACGGTGGCCCCGACGACCCCATGTTACGCCCACTTGCACGAACACTCGCAGGAGTCCGACGTTGAACCGTTCGAAGATCTTCCGAGCACTGGCGTCCGCGTGCTTGGCCGGCACCCCCTTGATGGCGCAGACGCTCCAGACCCCGCCGGCGACCGACCCCCGCCTCTACGACATCGCGGGCGCGACGTCCGCGGACCGGATCGAAAAGGACGTCCGTACGCTCGTGGGATTCGGCACGCGCAACACCCTGTCCGACACGCTTTCCCAGACCCGCGGCATCGGCGCCGCGCGCCGGTGGATCAAGGCCGAGATGGACCGGATCTCGGCGGCGTGCGGCGGCTGCATGGAGGTCTCCTACGAGGAGTCCCTCCAGGAGGGCGACCGCCTTCCGCATCCGGTCAACGTGGTGAACGTCGTCGCGGTCATCCGCGGCAGCGTCCACCCGAACCGCTACGTGATCATGAGCGGCGACATCGACTCCCGGAACTCCAACACCATGGACGCCGAGGGCGATGCCCCGGGCGCCAACGACAACGCCTCCGGCATGGCGGGCGTGCTGGAAGCGGCCCGGGTGCTGTCCCGGTACCGCTTTCCCACCTCGGTGGTGTTGGTCGGGCTGTCGGGCGAGGAGCAGGGCCTGTGGGGCGGCGTGCACATGGCGAAGGTGGCCGTCGACGAAGGGTGGGACATCGCGGGCTTCATCAACAACGACATGATCGGCAACATCCAGGGCGTGGACGGGCGCATCGACAACGGCGAGTTCCGTGTCTTTTCCGAGCCGTACCCGGCCACCGCGACGGAACAGGAGTTGCGGGGCTACCGGACGTACGGAGGGGAGGTCGACGGTCCGTCACGGCAGTTGGCTCGCTATGTGGACCGGATCACCCGCACGTACTTCACCGACGTCGACGCGATGATGATCTACCGGCTCGACCGCTTCGGGCGAGGCGGGCAGCACCGTCCGTTCAACGACGCGGGCTTTCCGGCCGTGCGCCTGATGGAGGCCCACGAGAACTACACGCGGCAGCATCAGAACCTGCGCACCGAGAACGGCATCGCGTACGGGGATGTCGTGTCGGGTGTCGACTTCAAGTACGCCTCCCGCCTGGCCGCCGTGAACGCCGCCGTTCTGGCTTCGGTGGCGTGGGCGCCTCCGTCGCCGAAGAACGTTCGGATTGGGGGCGCGGTACAGCCCTCCACCGCGCTCGAGTGGGACGCGGTGGACGACCCCAACCTGGCCGGGTACAAGGTCTATTGGCGCGACACCACCGCTCCTCAGTGGCAGCACTCGCGCTTCGTTGGAGACGTGACGAGCTACACGCTGGAGAACCTCGTCATCGACAACTATCTCTTCGGCGTCGCCGCTGTCGGCCGCGACGGCAACGAGAGCGTCGTAAGTTTCCCCACCGCACAGATCCGGCGCCGATAGCCGTTTGTTCGGCGCCGATTCCCGAAACCTCGAGGAAGGTGGATCCATGGAGATCCTCTACATCACGCTGAGAACGGTACACGTGCTGGGCGCCGTGTTCTGGGCAGGCGCCACGTTCCTCCTCCTCTTCTTCCTGGAGCCTGCCGCGAGAGACTCGGGGCCGGCCGGCCGTGAGGTCCTGGGAAACATGGTGCGGCGCGGATACTCCGGGTTCGTGGCGAACGTGGCGCTCGTCACCATTCTCACAGGCTTCTGGCTGATATGGCGCATGTCCGGCCACTTCTCGCCGGCCTTCATGGGCTCAACGGCGGGCATGCTGTTGAGC
>JBBSOM010000650.1:0-2706 GCA_038259715.1 Longimicrobiales bacterium | reverse complement strand
CGCGGGGAGGACGGTCTCCGAATCCGCGAGACCGGGGAACAGAACGCGGCCGGCCATCCCCGACAGGACCGCGCCCACGTCGAAGCCGATCACGCACAGCACGGCCCAGAGCCCGCCGTCCTCGATCTGCCGTTGATCCGTCGCGGCCATGAAGCGCGCGAGGAGCTGCGGGGAGCCGAGGAACGCGAAGCCGATCGCCACGAATCCGAGGGCGGACGCAAAGCCCGCGACGGACATCCCGAACGACCCCATGGGTCGAAGCAGCGCCGGGTCCGCGGCACGCAGCGCGTCCATGGTTCCCGACCATCCTCCCGCTGCCGGTATGGCCACGAACGGAAGCACGACCAGGCATGCGAGCATGAGCACGCCCTGCACCAGGTCCGAGTAGGCGACGGCCTTGAAGCCACCGACCGTCGTATAGAAGAGGACGATCGCCAGGCCGATCCATACGCCCGTCGTGTACCCGGTGTGCAGGAAGGTGTCGAACGCCTTGCCCGACGCGGTGAGCTGTGCGGCCACGTAGGCCATGACCATGCTCAGGATGATGATGGCCGACAGGATCCGGAAGACATGGCGGGTATCGCGGAAGCGCGCGGTCAGGTAGTCGGGCACCGTGATCGCGTCGTATCGGTCGGTGAGTACCTTGAAGGGTCGTGCGACAAAAACCCACGCTGAGGCCACGCCGAGCACCTCGCCCATGATGACCCAGAACGCATGAACGCCGACGGCGTATCCCATTCCCGTGAGCCCGAGCAAGAGCCACGCGCTCTCACCCGTCGCATTGGAACTGAACGCGATCACCCAGGACGGCAGCCGCTTGCCCGCCAGATAGTACCCCTTCATGTCGCCGGATTCTCGGCTTCCCCACACGCCGATGGCCAGCAGGACCACCAGGTACACGACCAACACCGCGACAATGGTTGTCACGCAGCGTCCCCCGGAGTCCCGGCGCGGGTCGAGATCGCGCGGCGGTCACGAAGGCGCGCGCGATAGAAGGCCAACTCCAGCGAAAGCCCCAGGCCGACGGCGAAGACGAGCAGAACCCAACCGGACATGTGCATATGCTGCGTCCCCTGAAGAAGTTCAGGCAATGGCAGGTGCCATCATGGCGGCGGCATCGACGAAAGGCCAGCGGACCGGGATGGCGACGGCGCTGCGGAGGAGACTTCAACTACGATGAGGTGTAAGACAATTCTGCCACACCAAACCGGGTGATCGGCCCGTCGATGTGTCGCCCGTTCCTCGCATACGGAGGTGCTCCATGGCTTCCACCCAGCCCTCATCCAGGGGCCTCGCGTCCTCCCGCGCATCAAACAGCGGGGACCTGTTTTTTGGTTGGATCTATTCGGCGTTCGTGGGCGGCACGGTGGTCGCCTTGATCTTCCTCTTTCTCGATGTCGTTCAGGGTCACCCCCTCCTGACCCCGAGCATCCTGGGGAGCGTAGCGTTCAAGGGTGTCCCGGCCGACGCCGTGACGTCCATGGACCTGTCTTCGGTCGCCGGTTTCACGATGGTGCACATCCTCGTCTTCGGCGTGCTGGGCCTGATGGCCACCGTTCTCCACAGCACGCTGCGCGCTCACAACGCCGCCGCCACGATCATCACCACTTTGATGCTCTTCGTGCTCATGGAGGGTGGGATGTGGGTAGCTTCGTCCTCGATCCTTCCCGGCACCCTGGCGCGGCTGGGAACGAGTTCGGTATTCGTGGCGAACGTCGCCGGCTCGATGTCGATGGGGCTCTTCCTGCATTGGGCCCACGCCCAGAAGGACGACACGTCCGACGAGCGGGAAGAGGACCTGGTGGAGACGCCAGGGATCTGAGCCTCCAATGCAGGCCACGGCAGCGCGCAATGTGCGCGGCCGTATCGTCCGGTCGGCCCGAGGGGTGCCTTCGGACTCCACACGCGGAGCCAAGTGATGATCGTTGAGCCGGGCAGGACCCGAGTCGGATGGATCGGCTTGGGCGTGATGGGCCGCAGCATGTGCGACCACCTGATCGACAAGGGCTTCAGCGCGACGGTCTTCACGCGGACGCGCGCGTCCGCGGAGGCCGTCCTCGACAAGGGCGCCACGTGGGCCGACAGCGCCAAAGAGGTGGCCGAGGCGAGCGATGTCGTCTTCAGCATCGTCGGCTTTCCGCGCGATGTGCGCGAGGTGCTGCTCGGTGAGCACGGTGCACTCGCGGGGTGCGAGCCAGGCGATGTGATCGTGGACATGACGACCAGCGAGCCGTCGCTCGCAGTCGAGATCTACGAGGCGGCCAAGGCCAGAGGCGTCGCGAGCGTGGACGCTCCGGTTTCGGGCGGCGACGTCGGGGCCCGGGAGGCGCGGCTCTCCATCATGATCGGCGGCGACGAGGATGTCGTCGACGCGCTCGGCCCCTGCTGGGAAGCGATGGGCAAGACCATCGTGAGGCAGGGAGGCCCAGGCGCCGGGCAGCACACGAAGATGGTCAACCAGACGCTCATCGCGTCGAACATGATCGGCGTGTGCGAGGGGCTCCTCTACGCCCACAAGGCGGGGCTCGACCTCGAAACGGTGATGCAGTCGGTCGCATCGGGGGCGGCGGGGAGCTGGTCCCTCTCGAATCTCGGCACACGCATCATCGCGAAGAACTTCGATCCGGGCTTCTTCGTCGAGCACTTCATCAAAGACATGGAGATCGCGCTCTCCGAAGCGAGTCGGATGAACCTCGCGCTGCCCGG
>JBBSOM010000649.1:0-2711 GCA_038259715.1 Longimicrobiales bacterium | reverse complement strand
GCAAGCGCGACACGACGCACCTTCTTGGCCAAGCGGAGGTTGAGTTCGCCTACCGGGTCGAGCGATGCCGGCGCCGATCCGTTGCGTTCGGCCAGATACGCGACGACCGAGTCGAAGGCCAGGGCGAAATAGTGGTCGACCACGGGGTCGGGTAGGTCGAAGCGCGAGTTCGCGAGCACGCGCTCGAACACGCGCTGCCAGCGGTCGTGCCCCTGGAAGCGGATCATCCCGCGGAAGATCCTACGGTTCGTGCGGAAGCTGAAGATGGTGCGGCTGAGTACATCGTCGAAGAGCGCGTCGGCTTCAGAGTGGTCGTTGTCCACCACGAGGCGGCGTGCCTTGCCCAGGAATTCCTCGCCCACCTGCATGTCCATCCGGTGTTCCCAGTAGGTATGCCCCAGCGCCTGGGTCGTGTTGGTCAGCAGAAGCTGCCGCGGCACGAAGATGTTGTGCGCAACGGTATCCGCCGCGAGGTGGGCGAGGTACCCGTAACCGACCGCCCTGAGCGCTTCGCTCTCCGCCGACGCGAGGATCTCTTCGCCGACCGCCCAGTTGTGGCAGTGCCGCCCTTCCGGGACGTACTTCTTCGCGAGGGAGATGTCGGCTGCGATCGAGCCGTAGAGGAAGTGGAGGGGATGCGCCTCGAGGACGGCGCGGATGGCCGGCGGCACGAGATAGAGCGCGCTGAGGAGGGCCTCCCCCAACGCGACGTGCGTGGCCGGCCCCCACGCGGCCGCGGGCTCCGGAACGAGGAGCCAGCCGAGAGCGATGAGAATCGCGCCAACGAGCATCGGGCCTACGCCGCCGCGTGTGTCACGCTTCGGGTGTCACGGACGTCGCATGCTCGTTCCGCCGCGCCCCGCCTTCGCCCTCGCCGCCCTCCTCGCTCCCTCCGGCCGCCGGGGCCGTCGCGCCGATCTCGCGCGAGTTCTCAGGCGCCGAGCCCGATGGCCGACTCTTCGCGGGTCTCCCGATTGCGCGGGCTCCGGCACGCACGCCGCGCACGGTCGCGGCCGTGTCGAGAAAAGCGTCTTCGGCTTCCGATTGGACCACTTCCATCAGCGCGTTGAACTCCTCGATGCGCTCCTCCATCCGATCGGAGGCGTGCTGCAGGCGGCTCGAGAGGGCTTTCACGGACTTGTTGAGGCGCTCGACATCGGTGCGCACGGCACGCGTGATGAACTCGACGTTGTCGGAGATGCCCTTCGCTCGTTCCGAAAACGGGGTGATGCGACGGTCGATGGCTGCGGATGCGCGGTCCGACATCGCCTGCAACTCCAGGAAGAAGCGCACCACCGCGAACGTCAGCACGACCAAGGAGATCGCACCCACGACGATTGCGGCTGCAGTCACGACGCTCAGCAGGTTGGCATTCATGGTCCTAGTCTAACCGGCCGCCGCCTCAACGATCCAGATCGACGCCGACGGTCCAGCCCGTGAGCTTCGGCACGAGAAGCCCCCGCCGGCGGGAAATTCCGGCGTCGAGGGCCCGGCGAACGTCCTCACCGAGCGGGCCGAGTGCGCCGAACGCCGTATCGGGCGCCGCGCCCCCTTCGAGATACTCCGAGAGGGCCGCGTCCACGCGCCGGACCTCCTCCGCCGTGCGGCCACGCAGGACTGGAGGCGGGGCCACCGCGCATCCCAGATCCGCCAACTCCGAGGCCCAAAGGTCGCCCAGCGCCAGAACGCGCGCCGGCAACGGGTCGGACCCGAGGAGCAACGTGGTCTTGTCGGTCATGCCGACGGGAACGAGCCCACGCGCGGCGGCCTCGGTCTCCGCCCACGCACGGAGTGCGGTAACATCGCGGACGGATGGCTCCGCGCCGGCGCGGTGGAGGGCTCGGGCCACCTCTGTGACTCCCCCGTCGTCGACGACCGTTACGGCGACGAGAGGTCTCAGCCAGTCGGCCAGGAGCGCACGGGCCTCACACCCGAACCCGGCAAGGAGTGCACCTCTCGCGCCGACGCGGGCAACCTCCGCGGCGACCACGCGGGCTACCACGTCCGCGATAGGGTCCGGGCCGCCCGTGCTCGCTCGAGCGACGCGGAGGGATCCGGCCATCAGCGCTCGGTGAGGATGCGTTCGAGCGTATGCAGCGTGAGCGCGGGGTCCTCGTCGCGGAGGTGCGCATACGGTTGCCGCGCGGCCGCCAGACGGGCCCGTTCGAGCACGACGTCCAGGTGTCCCCGTTCCGCTTCGGGCGCTCGGGCGACCACGTCGCCGCAGGGGTCGACTACCATGGAGCCTCCGGCGAACGTGACCGCGCCCTCCACACCCGCGCGGTTGCACAGTACCACATAGACCCCGTGCAGGGCCGCCGTGGCCCTGGCGATCAATTCCCACCGTGCCATCGAAGCAAACCGGTGGTCCTCGGACGAGCCTCCACGCCCGGGCGCGGCCGCGAGCACGAGAAGCACGTCGGCTTCCTGCAGCGCGTACAAGTAGGAGAGCGCCGGGTGCCAGAAGTCCTCGCACACCAGGATCCCCGCCTCCCAGCCGGGGGCAACCGGGAAGGGTCGGGGCGAGCGCCGTCCAGGCGCGAAGATCCGGCCCTCGTCGAAGGTGCCGTACGTGGGCAGATAGCGCTTACGGTGCACCGCGAGGATACGCCGCCCCCGTGCGGCCACGGCAGAATTGTACGTCAGGTGATCCTCTCCGCGTTCGACGACGCCGAGGAGCGCCGTGGGGCCGTCTTCCGGAAGGTCGAGGG
>JBBSOM010000648.1:0-2715 GCA_038259715.1 Longimicrobiales bacterium | reverse complement strand
TCGGAGGGCGGATCGAGCGGATCCGGGAGCGCCTCGAAGGAGAGTGGGGGCGCACGCTCGAGACGTTGCTACAGGATGCGGATCAGGTGGAAGGCGATCCGGACGTGCTCCA
This sequence comes from Longimicrobiales bacterium, assembly GCA_038259715.1. Classification (GTDB taxonomy): domain Bacteria; phylum Gemmatimonadota; class Gemmatimonadetes; order Longimicrobiales; family Gaopeijiaceae; genus SZUA-318. The sequence continues at coordinate 2,603 of JBBSOM010000648.1, read as the reverse complement.
GCGCGAGTTGAGGGAGCTGGTCGTGGCGCTCGATCGCCTCGGCCCCGTGAACATGTTGGCGGTAGAAGAGCACGAAGAGGAGAGCAAACGTCTCGACTTCCTCACGGAACAGCGAGACGACCTCGTGACGGCGCGCAACGATCTCCGCAACGCGATCCGCGAGATCAACAAGACCGCGATCGAGCTCTTCCAGGGCACGTTCGACGCGATCCGCGAGAACTTCCGGGCCACGTTTATCCGCCTCTTCGAGGGTGGAGAAGCGGATCTTTGGCTCCAGGACGCGGACGACCCACTTGAATCTCCGATCGAGATCCATGCGTCTCCGCGTGGTAAGAAGACGCAGCGCATCGACCTGCTCTCGGGCGGGGAGCGCGCGCTCACGGCGCTCTCGCTTCTGTTCGGGATCTACCTCGTGAAACCCAGCCCCTTCTGCGTACTCGACGAAGTCGACGCCCCGTTGGACGAGAACAATATCGGGCGTTTCATCAAGCTTCTTCAGGACTTCAAGGCGCAGACGCAGTTCGTCGTGATCACGCACAACCCCCGGACCATCGAGGCCGCCGACTGGATCTACGGCGTGACCATGGAGGAGCCCGGCGTGAGCACGATCGTGGGCGTTCGCCTCGAAGATGCCTTGCAGGCGGCCGGCGTGGCGTAAGCGGGAGCGGGAGCGGCGCGGTCTCGGGCTTGTGCATCGTATCCGTTGTGGATATATCCAACATGGATATTTACACCGGATGGAGTGGTCCCGATGCCGCCGAACCATGAAAAGCTCCCCCTGCGCCCAGCCGTCCTCCACATCCTTCTCGCCCTCTCGGCCGGCGAGCTGCATGGTCTCGGGATCGCGGACGAGGTTGAACGTACCTCGGACGGCGTGATGGAGTTGGGGCCAGGCACGCTGTACCGCTCCTTGGCCGAAATGGCGGAGACAGGCCTGATCCGGAACGTCGAAGCTCCGGTCGGGGACGCGGATCCGCGCAGGAAGTACTACGCCTTGACCGATGAGGGGCGGAGGCTGCTCACCGCTGAGGCCGGGCGCCTCGAGCGCCTGGTCGAACGGGCACGGGCCCGAAGCGTGTTGCCGGAGACTGCATGACCGAGAGGGCGCAGTCCGTTCACGAGCGGGCCTTCCGGATGCTCCTGCTTCTGTACCCGAGGCGCTTCCGCGATGCGCACGAGGTCGAAATGGTCGACCTCTTCCGGGCTCGCCTGGCGCGTACGGGCGGAGCGGGGCCTCGGCTCCGCCTCTGGTGGAGGATATTGGCCGACACCGTGGTGAACGTCGTCGCCGTACGTCGGCGACCGCCGTGGGAATCGAGAAACGACGGGAGGGGGGAGATGGGAACGATCTTTCACGACGTCCGCTACGCCGCGCGGCACCTGGTGCGCTCGCCGCTCTTCTCGATCTCGGCGGTCGCGCTGCTCGCCATCGGGATCGGGGCGAATATCGCCGTGTTCACACTGGTCGACGCGCTCCTGCTGCGGCCTCCGCCATACGGAGCGCCGGACCGCGTCGTTGCGGTCTACCAGGACTCGGACGACGGAGAGCCCTCCTCGAACGCGTTCCCGGCGTATCGCGACATGGCGGCTTCGGACGTCTTTTCGAGCGTTGCGGCGACAACGTCGGCCACCGTCTCGCTCGGGTCCGACGACGGGCCCACTCCCGTATCGATCGAATTCACGACCGCGTCGTACCTCGCCGTGGTCGGGATGCCGATGACGCGAGGGCGCTGGTTCTCCGCGCAGGAGGGCGCCGTCGGCGGACCTATGACGACCGTGATCAGCCACGCTACCTGGAGGGACCGCTTCGGGGCGGATCCGTCTATTGTCGGCCGGACGCTCCACTTCAACGGCCAGCCGGTCAGCGTGGTTGGGGTGGGTCCCGAGAAGCTTCCCGGTAGCTGGGCGCCGACGGTCACCGACTTCTGGCTCTCCATCTCGTCGGTGGCGCTCGGGGGGAGCTACCGGGTTGAGAACCTCGAGCTGCGCGAAGACCATTGGTACCAGGTCAAGGCGCGCCTGGCCCCCGGTGTAACGGTGGCGCACGCGCAGGAGGCGATGGGTGCGCTGGCCGCACGCATGGGCGAACTGTATCCGGAGCTCGATCGCGGGCGAAGGATCAGTGTATTCCGGGCGACCGACGTGCACCAGCACCCTTCGGCGGACGGAAACCTGGAGAAGGCCGCGGCGCTGGTCATGGCCATCGTGGGTCTGGTCCTGGTACTCGCGTGCGCCAACCTGGCGAACCTGCTTCTCGTACGCGGAATGGCGCGCACCGGAGAAGTAGCGGTACGTCGAGCGCTCGGCGCCAGCGTGGGGCGCGTCGCGCGTCTTTTTCTGACCGAGTCGTTGATGCTCTCGGCCTTGGGAGGACTCGTGGGAATCGCGTTGGCCGGGTGGGCGCTCGGCCTCCTGCCGCACCTTCCGCTTCCCGACCCGCTGTCATCCACGCTGGAAGTCGGCGTGGATGTTCGCGTCGTCTTCTTCACCGCGGGGCTGATGGTCTCGACCGGCCTGTTCTTCGGCCTGATTCCCGCACTTCGGTCCAGCCGGATGGACGTGGCCGGCACCCTCCGGGACGACGCGCGAACCACGTCGGGCGG
>JBBSOM010000647.1:0-2732 GCA_038259715.1 Longimicrobiales bacterium | reverse complement strand
CGCACGTCGGACCAGCAGAACGGCCTGGGCGTCGAGCGCGAGTACGCCGGCGGCCGGCTCGTGTCGTGCACGGTCCTCGGGAGCTTCGTGACGCGATACGTGCACGACCCGGACCGCGACGAGACCACCATCGTCGATCCGATGAACGGGCAGCACCTCCTGCGGCAGCTCGACTCCGGCGTCCATCTCCGCCGCAACGCCAACGGGACCGAGGAGCTCGCGCAGTTCGACTGGAACGGGCGCTGCCTGGTGAAGGTCCGCTTCCGACGCGGCGCGCCGGCTCAGAGCTGGTCACGCGTCTACGGCTACTCGCCCGTCGGTACGCTCTCCTCCGCGACCGACTCGGCGCGCGGGACGGCGAGCTACCGATACGACGCGGCCCATCGCCTCGTCGGCGCCGTGGACCTCGGCGGCCGCGAGCACACCTTCACGCACGACGCCGCGGGAAACCTCGTGCGCGGGCCCGGGCTCGAGCACGCCTCGTTCGCCGAGAACCGCCTCCTCGCGGCCAACGACCGCAGCTTCGAGTACCACCGGCGACAGCACATCGTCCGGGATACCGGCCGAGGGGTCGAGCGCGAATACGCGTACGACGCCGAGGACCGGCTGGTGTCGTGCCGCATCGACGGCGTCCTGATCACCTTCCGCTACGACGCGCTCGGGCGGCGCATCGAGAAGACCACGCCCGACGGCACGACTCGCTTCGTCTGGGACGGCGAGCGGCTCGCCGCCGAGATCTCTCCGACGGACGCGGTGCGCGTCTACCTGTACGCGGACGGCATGGCGCTCACGCCGTTCGCGTTCATCGACTACGACGGCGTCGGTGCGGACCCGGCGCGGGGCCGGCGTTACTACCTCTATTCGAATCAGATCGCCTGCCCGACGCGCGTCGAGACCGATGCCGGGCAGGTCGTGTGGAGCGCGGACGTCGAGCCATACGGTCGCACGACCATCCGGTCGAACGGCGAAATCGAGCTCAACCTCCGTTGGCCGGGCCACTACTTCGACGCCGAGACCGGGCTCCACTACAATCGCTTCCGGTACTACAGCCCGGAGCTGGGACGTTACATCCAGGTCGACCCGCGCGACATCGAAGGCGGCATCAACGTCTACGCCTATCCGTCGCGACCCCTGGACACCGTGGACGTCGATGGGCTGGCGCCCTGCCCGAAGAAGCCGATGGTCGAGCCGGACGAGGACGATCCGGCGTTCCAACGCGCGAAGAAGCGGGCGGACGAGATCGCGGAGGACATGCGCGCGGCGCTGGCCCGCGAGATCCGGAACCAGCGGAGGTTGGGTAACAACACTCAGGCGTTGGAGAACACCACGTGCGCCGCGATGGTGGTGCAGCGGAAGAACGGCCAATACAAGGTCGTCGCGACGGCCAACCGCAATCCGGCCCGACTACCGCGGCGGGTCCAGGAGGCCGCCGATGGTGCCCGATGGGTCGGGCACGGGGACGATCGCCCGCCGCCGGTGCGCCAGTCGGACGAGTCACACCGCTATCCCCGGACGCGGCAAAACGGGACCGAGGACCCAACCACGCACCAGCACGCCGAGCAAAGGGGGCTCCGGTCCGTCGACTGCGACAACGACGCCCAGGGGGTCGCGTACGTGGCCCCGACACGCCCTTGCTGCCCGGGGTGCACCAGCGCCGTCACCACAGCCCACAACAGCGAGAACCCGTCCAGTAGCGAGTCGGGTGGCTGGGGAGGAGACGACGGCAACGTGTCGGACCGCGGACGTGAGAACTGGTAGCGCCGCAACGTCAAGCATTCGCATGGGGACGCAGCCATGAAATACAAGGATCGGGAGCGCATCGTCGAACGACTGCCGTACGAGTCCCGCGTGGGATTCGTGGCCTTCTGTGTGGAGCGTTGTCTCCAGGAGGCACGCCGTCATCCCGCAGCGAGCGAACAGCTCGAGCGGCTGCCGCTACTCCCCGAGGGACTCCACATGTTGTGGGCGCGCGCGGAGAAGGGGATGGAGCCGGATCCCGAGCGAAGCAAGGCGATTCGGGCTCATCTGAACGAATACGAAACGCCCGATCCGGACGGGGAGAACGAACTCTACATCTTCGACGTGACGCTGGTGAAGGCCGCGACGGAATTGACGCGCGGACTGATCCTGCTCGGCGAGCCCGACTACTTCGACGCCGACGAGGTCGCCAGTGCACTCGAGGGCCCGGACACGACCGTCAGGACGATCTACGTCGATTGGGAAGCCGCCGGGGACGCCGAGGTCGGCGTCATCGACGCGGCGCTGAAGCGACTCGAGAAGTGGGGGGACAAGCCGTTTTCGCGCGACGTCTTCTCCGGCATCCCGGAGTGGGAACGGGGCGAGGTGAATGCGGCGTACGCAGAGGGCCGGATCACCGGCACCGACGTCAACAGGGAAGACTGACCCGAGGGGGAGTCATGGACCCATCCACCTTCAAGCTCACCGGCGCCATCGGCCTGGCTGCTTTCGCTGGCCTCATGTGGGTCGCCTTCATCCGCAACGTCCCCGTGGAGACGGCGATGGGGACGATCCTCAGCAAGGGGGAGATGGCGGGCCGCACCTACGTGCAGCAGCGTAGCGGCCAGGGTGGCACGCCCACTACGCCCAACACCATCGAGCTCGCGCCCGCGAGCACGTTCGAAGTCCGCCTCGACGGCCGCAGCGACCCGGTGTTCGCCTCGTTCAACACGGTGATGGGCCGCCTCTTCGAGCCCGGCCAGCGCGTGCACGTG
>JBBSOM010000646.1:0-2734 GCA_038259715.1 Longimicrobiales bacterium | reverse complement strand
GTACGGATCTTCATGGGGGGCTCCCGAGTCGCGTGACGACCGAAAAAGGAACTAGAACCGTCCGGCCCCCGGTGTGCAAGGCGTGCGGGGGTTCGGGGTGCTCGGCGGCATCCGTGCGCAGCGCGGGTCGAGGCCCGCTGCACTGCCCGAGTACGCTGCTACTCGCTTCGCAACGCCTCGGAGGGGGCGACCCGGGTGGCCCGGCGGGCGGGGAGCCAACACGCGACCAGCGCGCCCACGAACAGCGTCACGGCGGCGCCCACAAACGTGAGTGCGTCGGTGGGCCGCACGCCCCACACCAGGTGCGAGAGCGCGCCGGAGAGCGCGACGGCGACCACCCCGCCCACGACCAGCCCGGCGACGGCCGGCACCATGCCGGTACGGACAACGCGGCCGAGCACCACGTTCGGCCTGGCTCCGAGCGCAAGGCGCACCCCGATCTCGTGGGTGCGCCGACTGGTCGTGAAGGCGACCACGCCCGCCACGCCGGCCAGCGTCACCAGGAGGGCGAGTAGCGCGAACAGGCCCATCAGCGACGCTGTCAGCTTGCGGGGAGCGACCGCCTCGGCCACGTAGGCGTCGAGTGCCTTGATCCGGGAAACGGGGGCGTCCGGCTCGAGCTGATGGACGATCCGCTCGAGGTCGCGGCCTACGGCACCCAGGTCGCCGTCCGCCCGGACCACGAGGTCGCTGCCGCCCCATGACTGCGCGTTGTCGGAAAGGAAGACCGTGGGCGTGGCGTTGCCCTCGAGCCCTTCCATCTTCACGTCTCCGACCACGCCCACCACGGTGAGCCAGTCGCCGCACGTCGCCGAGTTGAACGAGCACACGCGGACGCGTCGGTCGACCGCCCGCTCTCCGCTCCAGAGGTGCTCGGCCAGGGAGTGCGTGAGCACCACGGAGCGCTCAGGCAATACCCGATCGTCTTCCGTGAGACCCCGTCCCTCCAAGACCGGGATCCCCATGGTGGCGAAGTACTCCGAGGTGGCGTGCACGGGCATGATCTGAACGTATTGGTCCGGACCGACGTCGGCGTTCTCCTCGGTCTCGAGGCCGGTGCGGAACGAAGAGCCCGTGAGCGGCACCCTCTGCGCGCGGGCGGCGCTGCGCACACCGGGCAGGGCTTCCACCTGACGCAGCACCTCATCGAAGAACGCGTCGTCGCGGGGTACTTTTCCCATGTTGTAGGCCATGGGCAGGGTCACGCTCGCCGAGAGCACGTGGTCGGGCTGGTAGCCCGGATGGATCGAGGAGACGGCAATGAACGTGCGCGCGAGCAGCCCGGCTCCAATCAGCAGAACGAACGCGAGAGCCACCTGCGCCGCCACCAACAACCCATGCGCCCGGTGGCTCGAAGGACCGGCGACGGCGTTGCGGCTCCGGCCGAGTGTCGTGCTGGCGCCGGCCGCCCGACGCAAGGCCGGCACCGACCCGAAGAAGAGCCCCGTGGCCAGCGAGAGCAGGAGCGCGAAGCCGAGCACGGAGCCGTCGATCGACGCCTCGAAGGCGCGCGGTGTGAAGCGTCCGGCGAACTTCACCAGGAGGCCGAGACTTCCCTTGGCCAGGGCCACGCCGAGTAGCCCACCCAGAAGCGCAAGGAGCGTGCTCTCCGTCAGGAGTTGACGCATCAGGCGGCCCCGACCGGCCCCGAGCGCCTGCCGCACCGCGAGCTCCTGGCCCCTGCGCACGGAGCGGGCCAGTGCGAGGCTCGCGACGTTCGCGCAGGCCACCAGGAGCACCAGGAACGTGGTGCCCATGAGGATCAAGAGGGTCGGGCGCGCACCCGACACCCGGTCCTCCTTGAGCGGCTCGACCGACGCGCCGTACCCCTTCACGCCGGGCTGGTACACGTCGGCGTGCTCCGCCCCCACGCGGGTGGCCAACGTCTTCAGGTCCCGCTGAGCCTCGCCGAGGTCGACCCCCGGACGCAACACGCCGAACACCGTCATCATGCGGGCGCGCCGGTTCGCGATGAAGTCCGGATCCGAACGCGTCGGGCACTGAGATGTCGGCATGTAGACATCGTTTTCGTCCGGGTACTGCGGGATCGGCGGCAGTACGCCGATGACCGTGTGGACCTTCCCGTTCATGACATAGCCGCGGCCGATCACATCCGGGTCGGACCCGAAACGTCGGGTCCAGTACTCGTACGACAGCATCATGACCGGCGGCGCGCCCAGGTGGTCGTCGTCCTTGGTGAAGGACCGTCCCAGAATCGGCTTCATGCCGAGTACATCGAAGAAGCCTGCCGAAACCACGCCGGTCTGCACCAGTTCCGGGTCTCCCATGCCGAGCAGCGTGAACGTCATCCCGTGGTACTCGACCACGTCGGAAAGCGTGTGGTTGCCCGCCCGAAAGTCGTCGATTTCGTGCACCGAGAAGGCCATGTCCGGCTCGCCGATGGCCGGCTCCGTCTGGCGCACATGCACGATGCGGTCGCCCTGCGCGTAGGGCAGGGGCGCCAGAAGCACGCCGTCCACCAGGCTGAACATGGCGGTGTTCACGCCGATGCCGAGCCCGAGCGTGACGACCACGATGGCCGCGTAGCCCGGGCTCCGTCGAAGGGCCCGGACTGCGTATGCAAGGTCCTGCCGAAGATCGCCCAGCATGTTTGCTCCTCCCGTCGTCGTCCACCCGCTCCGCGCCCCTCGGCGCGCGAGTCGTTCACCCACTCCGGTCGTGACCAGATCGGCCGCCGTCCGGATCCAGAGCCGGGCCACATGCCAGCGTCCCC
>JBBSOM010000645.1:0-2738 GCA_038259715.1 Longimicrobiales bacterium | reverse complement strand
TTCTTCGAGGCGGCCCTGGCCGAGCACGACGACGCGGTCGTCGTGGCCGGGTGGGTGGTCAACGACGTCAGAGGCGTCCTGGACGGCCGGACCCCGGCCGAACTTCCTTTCGACGGGGCCGCGCTCGGCCGCCTGGCCGCGCTGGTGGCCGGAGGCCGCGTGTCGCGCAGGGCCGCCAAGGACGTCCTTGCGGAGATGGCGGACCGCGGTGGGGACCCCGGTGAGATCGTGGCCCGACTCGGGCTCGAGAAGGTGTCCGACAGCGAAGTGCTCGGCCCGATCGTCGACGACGTCCTCGCCGCTTGGCCCGACAAGGTCGACGAGTACCGGGCGGGGAACTCCAAGCTGCTCGGCCTCTTCGTGGGGGAGGTCATGAAGGCCAGCGAGGGCGCCGCCGACCCGAAGCGGGTGCGTGCGCTCATCCTCGAACGCATCGGGGTGCGGTCGTGAGCTTGCGTGTGCGCTTCGCGCCGTCTCCGACCGGGTACCTGCACGTGGGCGGTGCCCGCACCGCCTTGTTCAACTGGTTGTTGGCGCGCAAGCAGAACGGCGTCTTCGTGCTGCGTGTCGAGGACACCGACGCCCAGCGCAACCGGGACGAGCACGTCGACGCGATCCTGCACGGCATGACGTGGCTCGGGCTCGACTGGGACGAAGGCCCCTTCTTCCAGAGCGAAGGGAGCGAACTCCACCGCGCCGATGCGCTGCGCCTCCTGGCCGAGGGGAAGGCGTACCGGGACTTCGCGGACCCCGCCGAAGTGAAGGCCGAGGCCGAGGCGCGCGGCATGCACCCGTCTCGCGTGGCGCGCGAGAAGGCCGACGCGCTGGGCGGCGCGGAGTCGGAGCTGCAGGCCGCGGCGGGCTCATCGTTCGCGGTGCGCTTCAGGGTGCCGGATGGTGAGACCCTCTTCACGGACCTCGTCCACGGAGAGATGCGCTTCGGCAACGACGACATCGACGATCTGGTCATCCTGCGCTCGGATGGTTCGCCGGTCTACAATCTGGCGGTGGTGTCCGACGACCACGAAATGGGCATTACGCTCGTCTTGCGCGGCGACGATCATCTTTCGAACACGCCGAAACAGGCGCTCCTGTACCGCGCACTGGGATACCCGGAGCCTGCCTTCGCGCACGTGCCTCTGATCCTCGGCACAGACGGAAAGCGCTTGTCGAAGCGCCATGGCGCAACGGCCGTCGGCGACTACGAGGCCGAGGGCATCCTCCCCGAGGCCATGGCCAATTTCCTGGCGCTGCTGGGATGGAACCCCGGCGACGAGCGCGAGGTGATGGGGCGCGCGGAGTTGACGGAGGCGTTCAGCGCCGATCGCATCCTGAAGAAGAGTTCGGTATTCGACCTCGAGAAGCTCGCCTGGCTGAATGGCCGACATCTGGCCGAAAAGCCCGCGGCGGACCTTCTGGAAGGAATCCGACAGCGCCTGGCCGGCGCCCCGGATGCCGACGGGACCCTCCTGGGCGATGAAGCCTGGATGACCGCGCTCATCGACCTGCTCAAGGTGCGAGCGCGGACCCTGGGCGACATCGTCGAGCAGGCACGCCCCTTCGTCTGCTGGACGCTGACCTTCGATGACGCGGCGGTCGACAAACATTGGCGCAAGGACCGGGAAGCCGCTCTCGAACGCCTCCGAGCCCTGGAGGGTGTGCTGGGCGACGCCACATGGACGGCGGCGGCTCTCGAATCCAGGGTGAGGTCGCTTGCGGAGTCGTTGGGGGTCGGTGCGGGAAAGCTCATCCATCCGCTTCGGGTCGCGCTCACCGGACAGAGCAACAGCCCCGGGATCTTCGACGTTCTCGTCCTGCTTGGCTCGACTCGCGCGTTGTCCCGTCTGGGGGACGCGATCGAGCGCGTCGAGGCGATGGAGTGAGACGGTTTCTTGACACTCGTTCCGGACGCACATTAGGATAGCCGCTCGCCCGACTCCGACGGGTGGCCCCCAGTTTCCAAAGGCAGCACGTTGGCACGATCCGAATCGACCGTGTACCGCGATGCCGCGGCCCAGCCGCGTCGCCAGGTTCCGGGCGACGGGGCCGAGGCTCCGACGGACATCGAGCGGAAGATCCTGGACTTCATGGTCCAGTATCTGAGGACCAACACGTATCAGCCCTCGATCCGGGAGATCGGGCAGCGCTTCGGCATCAAGAGCACCAAGACGGTTTCGGAGCATCTGCAGGCGCTCGCGGACAAGGGGTGCCTGGAACGTGATCCGTCGCGGTCGCGGGGTGTGAAGATCCTCGGTGTCGACCTCTCCGCCGAGACGGTGTCGCTCCCGTTCTTCTCCAGGATGCCGGACGATGGAATCCTGGATTCGGACGTTCAGATCGCAATCGACAGAAAGCTCGCGGGCGGGGGCGGGGGCTTCTTTGTTCGCGCCGGCGCGAACGACCTGGCCCTGCTGGGTGTGCACGAAGGCGACTACGTGCTCGTCGAATCCATGGCGCTCGAGGATGTCGACGACGGCGCGATCGTCGCAGCGCGCATCGGGAGCGGCGCGTGGTTTCACCGCCTGACCCGGAACGGTACCGGCGTGCATCTCGAATCGCTGAGGCCGGGCGGCGAGCCGACGGTTGTGCCGGACCCGGGACTCCTGGTACTGCGGGGCAGGGTGACCGCGTTCTACCGGCGCATCGACGAAAGCGCCGGGGCGCTGAACCTGACCCAGCACTAGGAGCTCGTGGTGGCAGTGAGATCTGGGCGCCGCCCTTCCACCACGGCCGCCGGC
>JBBSOM010000644.1:0-2738 GCA_038259715.1 Longimicrobiales bacterium | reverse complement strand
CCGTCTCACGCGTCCGGCTTCGGCGCGTAACATGAACCGTTGTGTCGACTTGAGCATCCAGTCGAGACGGGCCGAACCCGAAGCCCTCGATATCCGCTCCACGGCCGGAGCCGCGAGCGCGGTGGACACACCCTCTCCGAGGCCTGGCAGGGCCGCGGCGATTTCGGGCGTGAGGCGCGGCGCGGCCGGGGCCTCGAATTGCAGGACCTGGCCGTCCACGTAGAGGCGCGAGGTGTCCGCCGTCAGTTGAATCCCGGTTCCTCCGCCGGCCCAGTAGGACTGCAGCGTGGGCGCGTCGAAGCCGAGCTTGGACGACGACCACAGCGCATCCGAACTCCATCCCCCCTCGAGCGCGCTGGCGCCCCGGAGGTCGGTTGCCCGTGAGGTGGCGGAGACGAACGCTCCCGCACTCCCGCCCCACTCCGCGTCCGGGGGACCCCCCAACACGTCGACGGCCCCGACCGCGTTCCGCGCGAAGATCGCGGAGGGAAGGGTCTCGCCGCGAAGGTACGGCAGGGTGATGCGGCGGAACGGGACCCCATCGACCACGATCTCGGACATCGAACCAGGCAACCCCTCGCTGCCGAGCATGGCGTCGCTCCGGGACGACAGCGCGGCCGCCGCCGCAAGATCCGACAGCGGGTCGGGGAGTCCAGCAACCCTCTCCCCGTCGACGTGTGTGCCACCCGCGCGCCACATCGAAGGGGCATCGGCGGAGGCGTCGACCGTATCCACGCTGATGACCTGCTCCGAAGCTGCCTCGAGGGAAACGAGGAGCGTGCTCGTGCCGCCCGCCGTCACCGTGACGCCCCGCGCGAGCACGGGCCGGAAACCGATCGCTTCCACGCGGACTTCGTATGGACCGGGTTCCATGAAGCCGAGGTAGAACCGGCCGTCGGCGTCGGTGGTCGTCGTCCGGACAAGGCCGAGGTCGAGCGACTGCAGGGTGACGAGCGCCTGGGCGAAGGCGGGGCCGATACCCCGTCTCACCAATCCGGACACCGAACCCAAAACGATGCTCTGCGCGCCGACCGCCGTGGCATGGACCGCACCGGCTGCGACGAACACTGCGAGCAGGGAAGCTCTTTTCCGCAAGAGAGGCTCACGAGAGGAAAGGGGCGAATCGCGCGGCGGAGACATCAACGCTGGAAGTATGTTCCGGAACAACATAAGGGACGGTGAGGCGCCAGCCCAGGCTGATATCCGGACGATTCGCGGACGTCGTCAGTCGGCTGCGGTCGAGCGACGATCGGTTGCGCTGCCCTCTCCCACGGCCTGCCGGCTGTGCCGCGGTTTCAGACGGAACGGGTTCCCGGCTGCGCCTCGGCGCGCCGGGTGGGTTCCCACGTCGGGTCCCGGTGGCCCTGGAAGGCGCGTATCAGAGCGACGGCCGCGGCCAGGTTACCCGCGACGACGAATGCGGGAAGGGTGAGCATCTTCGGCAGGTGGGCTTTGCCGTCGCTGACCCAGCCGATGGCGGCGAGGACGAGCACCCCCACGCCCAGGCCGAACAACACCGCCGCGACCCCATCGCTGGGCGCCAGGATCGCGAGGGACACGAACGACGCGAGCGCGGCCCAGGGCAGTGCCCATCGGCATAGCTTGTGGCTGATGAGCATCCACGAGAAGACGCTGTGGCGAAACGGGTTCAGGAGTTGTCGCTTGTGCCAAAGGGTCTCCATGCCGCGCGTGATCGTGCGGACCTTTCGCCGGAACTCGGAGCGAAGCGAGGTCGTGCGCGGCACGTGGCATACGGCAGCGGACACGGACACCGGGCGATATCCGTGCTCGATGGTGTGGAGGGCCGAGGCGAAGTCCCGGCTCAAGGAGTCGGGGAGCGGCACGCGGTGCAACGGAGCGAGGATCGCGTAGAAGCACCCCGAAGCCCCGATGATCCCGGCAACCCGGGTCTCGAGATCCCGGATGCCCATCTCGTAGCCCACGTACCCGGATTCGCTGAGGTTCTCGAGGGTCCGGCCTGGGCTGACACTGACGTCTCGCCCCGAGGCCAGTCCGACCTCCGGATCCCGGAACGCGGCCAGCAGGTGTTTGAGCGAGTCGGGCTGGATCCGTATGGATGCGTCCGTGTTGACGATGATGTCGCCTCTCAGATGTGCTGCCGCCGCCGTCTCCGCTTTCGTCTTCCCCCCACGCTCGGGCATCCGCAGCAGTTCCACCCCGCGGTCCGCGTATTCGACCACGATCGCGTCCGTGTCGTCGCTGGAGGCGTCCGAGACGATGAGGATCTGGAGCCGGTCCCTCGGATAGTCGAGGGCCAGCAGGCTCTCGATAAGCCCACGGATCTGGCCCTCCTCGTTGTATGCAGGCACGCTGATCGACACCGCCGGCCAGGCGTCGTCGTCGCCCGGGGAGGTCAGGGTCCGGCGGGTAGCAGCCCCGAGCGCCCACAATATCAGGGGATATCCGAGATAGGTGTACAGGAGGAGCAGCAGTGACGCGGCGAGGACAGTGAGGGTGACGGAGGTCATGTCTCTTCCGGGTTCCTTGGGCGGGCGTCGAGGGCGACCGGGCTCGACGGAGCCGGAAATCTCGGTCGCCCGTAGCGCCGCGGCAATCGGGTGCTAGTTATCGACTGTCCGACAATTTAGCTTCTTCCGCACAACACACGTCTCCTCGAACTCCTGGAAGAGGACATGGCCAAGGCCTCGATCGATCATTTTCGCACGGACAACGTCACGCTCGGCATCGTCGGCCTGGGGTACGTCGGCGTGCCGTTG
>JBBSOM010000643.1:0-2755 GCA_038259715.1 Longimicrobiales bacterium | reverse complement strand
CGTCGTATGACCGAACCGCACGGCGGTCCCGGGTGAAGAGTGTCGCACCGGCATGCTCGGCCGTGGCCCCGATCAGGGCGTCGTGGATACCTCCTCCGACAATGCCCCTCGCGACCGCCGATTCGAGAAGGGTCCGGTAACGCGGGCCCGGAAGCGTCAGAATCCTGTCCTGAAACCTCCGTGCCAGGAACGCCTCGACAACGTCGGCCGGAGCCCGGTGAGGCGCCGGAAGCCGCGTCAGAACGGAGAAGCTTTCGACGAGCGCGTGGGCAGGGAGATACGCGTCGGCAGGTACCGATTCTCGGGCCTCGCGGTGTGCCTCGTGCCAGGACGCGAAGAGCGCCACCACCAGACTCGTGTCGACAGCGATCAACGCCGGGTGCGCTCGATGGTTGCGCGCACGATGTCGTCCGTCAGCGGAGGGAGATCGTCTTCCGGAACGGCGACCGGGTCCCCGTCGTGCTCCTCGAGCGACATCGCGGTCGGCGCGGGCTCGATCTCCACCCGTCCGTCCCGCTCCCGGATCTCGATCACCGCTCCGCCGTCGAGACCCAGACGTTGCCGCAGCTCCTTCGGAACCACCACGCGACCGGCACTATCGATGGTAGATTTCATGGGTTGAAAATGGCACACGGCCCTCCGGTACTGCAAGGGCGGGGGCCAAGCCGAACGCAATGAGCGGTTGTGAGCGGTGGACCCGGCCCGTCGTACGCTGGCCGCCGGTGGGGTGGTGGTGGCGTTCGCCCTCGTCATCGTCCGTATCGAGCAGGTTCACGATGGCCAGCGAATCCTTCGGTGCGTCGGCATCGCAACCACCCTCCTCGCGAGCGGCGTCCACCGCCGGCAACCGAAGTCCCGACGATGACATGTCCACCCGGACGCCCTTTCTTCGCCGTGGTCGGTAGCGTGCCCCGGGCCTGAAAGTCCTCACCCGGGCCACGAACCACCCGCTCGCCGTGGCGGATGGCCGTTCCGTCCTGTCTATTGGGCGATGAGCGGGCTCCCCACGTCGAGCGACGACCGACTCGAGGGAAACATGAGACCCACCTTATGGGGGCGATTGGAAGCGATCTTCTTCGAAGCGCTCGAGGCGCCCCCGGACAAACGGCTGGCCTACGTCGCCGAGGCATGCGGAGACGACGCGGAACTGCGCGGGGAGGTCGAAGCCGTCCTCGCGGCCCACGACGCGCTGGAAGCGGGAGGCCCCGACGAGGTCGCGCCCGACCGCAGGATCGGCACGCGTGTCGGCCCGTACCAGCTCGAGGAGTTGCTGGGACGCGGCGGGATGGGCGAGGTCTACCGCGCCCGACGGGCAGACGACCAGTACGAGCACGAGGTCGCGATAAAGCTGGTGCGCTCGGGCCTGCCTCCCGACGAGATGGTCCGCCGATTCCGGGTGGAACGACAGATCCTCGCGCGGCTCGAGCACCCCGGCGTGGCGACGCTCCTCGACGGCGGCGTGACCGAGGACGGACAGCCCTACCTCGTCATGCAGTTCGTTCGCGGCGTTCCGATCGACCAGTACGAGGACGCTCACCGCTTGACGGTCGCCGAACGTTTGCGGCTGTTCGTCGCGGTTTGTCGGGCGGTCCAGTTCGCGCACACGAACCTGGTCGTGCACCGCGACCTGAAACCGTCCAATATCCTCGTCACGGACGATGGCCGTGTGCGCCTTCTCGACTTCGGTATCGCCAAGCTGCTCGACCTGGACGATTCGGCCGGGGTGACCCGGACCGAGAGCCTGCTCCTGCTCACACCCGAGCATGCCGCCCCCGAACAGTTCCTCGGCCTGCCCGTGACCACGGCGACCGACGTATACCAGCTCGGCGTCCTGCTCTACCAGTTGCTCACCGGGACGCGGCCCTTCCGCGAGGGAAGCTCCATCGAGCTGCACCGTGCGATCTGCGAAGACGAACCGGCCAGGCCGAGCACGATCGCGGTCGATGGGCCCGGCGGCGATCCTGATCCGACGGTCGCTGTTGCAGACGCGGCTCGCTCGCGAGGGACGACCCCCGAAGGTCTGCGGAGGCAACTCCGCGGCGACCTCGACCGGATCGTGCTGAAGGCCGTGCGCAAGGAGCCGGAGCGTCGCTATGCCTCCGTCGCCGATCTGGCCGACGATGTCGAGCGCCATCTCGGCGGCTTCCCGGTACGCGCTCGCCCCGAGGGATTCGCATACGTTGCGAGTCGGTTCATACGCAGGCACCGCGCGGCGGTCGCAGTCGCGGTCGCGCTCGTGGCGTCCCTGATCACCCTGGCCGTCACCGCGCTCCGGTTCGCCACCGCTACCGCGCGCCAGGCCGAAGATCTGCAAACCGAACGGGACGTGGCGGTGGAAGTGTCGAGCTTCCTGGAGGGTCTCTTCGAGGCATCCGACCCCTTTTCGGCAAACACGGCCAGACGCGACACGCTCAGCCTGCGCAGCTTCCTCGATGAAGGCGCGCAGCGGGTCCGAAACGGACTCTCGGACCAGCCCCTCGTCCAGGCGCGGCTGCTGGGTACCCTCGGGCGGGCCTACCGAAACCTCGGTCGGTTCGACGACGCTGCGCCGCTGCTCGCGGAGGCTGTCGCGATCAGGGAGCGCGAGGTGGGGGTCGGCCCCGATCCGCCCGAGCTGGCCGTCGCGCGGATCGACCTCGCCCAGCTCCGCGCCGCCACCGGTGGATTCGAAGAGGCCGAAGCGCTCCTGTCGGCCACCATCGGTGCGCTCGGACCGGATTCCACCACGCAGGCACGCAGGCTCGCGACCGCGTAT